>PFDW01000052.1:12160-13290 GCA_002793835.1 Candidatus Portnoybacteria bacterium CG10_big_fil_rev_8_21_14_0_10_36_7
TTTTCTCTGGCTGGAGTGGCGCTTGTTCGGGCGCGGGAAATTGTTCGCTAATCATGAATTCTGCGAAGACAATTACCGCAACATTCAATCAAAATGCTCTTTCATGTATTGCCAATCCTACTATTTCTCCTGACCTAACTAATTTTACGGAGTGTGATGGATATGGTATGGATTTGACACAATCGCGGGAAGATTCATTGGTTAACCCAGGTAACTGCGACGCTCTTGGTAGCGTAGAAGGCGATATTTGCGAATTAGAATGCCTCTATGGCCCAGTTGAACAAGATATTAATGGGTTCGACACTTGTCCAGATTCAATGGTCCCCTCAACGAAATGTTTCGATAACGCAGGTGATCCATACAGCCCAGGGGAAAAAAGATATAACGAATGTGTATATTCACCATTGCCTGTAAATAATGTAGATACATGCTACACATCAGATATATGTGGTGCTGGTGCTTCATGGGGCGCTTGTTCTTTGGATTATTGTAATTGTGATACAGGATATGAATGGGATAATATTTCTCGTACATGTAATACTATAATAGATCCGAATGTATGTACCAACGATAATGGTATAAACACAAATCATACGGCGAGTTGCGAGCAATCTGGAAGTGGCGTTGATTCTCTCGTTAATTCACCAAACGATTGTGACTCCAGCGGTTCTTGTGAATATTATTGCGTAAAAGGTTATAAACTAAATTCGGACGGTTCAAAATGTATAATTAAATCATGGTGGTGGGAGATTGTGCCAAAATTATATCAGAGCGTTACTAACGCCTTCTCTTCGGTAGTCCAAGCATTAATTCAATAATTATTTAGGTGGAGTTGTGTTGATAAGTAAAACTAAGTATAATACAATTAACAGCAGAAATGCTGTTAATTGTTGCTTGATACAGTAGGCCGCGTTCGTCTAGTCTGGTCTAGGACACCAGGTTCTCATCCTGGAAATCATGGGTTCAAATCCCATACGCGGTACTTTTTAATTCACTTATACAATTTTTTTTGTTATAATAATTAATAAAATAAAGGTCGTTATATATTAATGAATAAACATATGACAAAAAGCGAAAAAGTTTCATTATTTTTGTTAAGAATTTCTTTAGGTTTTATGTTTCTTTACGCG
>PFDW01000050.1 GCA_002793835.1 Candidatus Portnoybacteria bacterium CG10_big_fil_rev_8_21_14_0_10_36_7
AAAATAATGTTAAAATCATTTTATGGCCGATATATTAATTATACTTATTTTAGTACTGCTGGTCGTCTTAACAGGGCTGGTGATTTTTCTATCATATCAACAGATTAAAAATAGTCGTTTAGGTAGTCAGGACGTAATCGTTGAGTGGCTAAAAGATATGCGAGTAGGCATGGACCAACAAGGAAAATCATTAAATAATAGGCTGGATACGGCAGCGCAAGTGATTAGAGACGTAATCAAAGAAATTGGCAGTATGCAAGAAATTGGTCGTCAAATGCAGACATTGCAAGACTTTTTACGTTCGCCAAAACTTCGAGGTAATATTGGTGAGCAGGTACTTAAGGATATGTTGGCGCAATCCTTGCCAAAAGACAACTTTGCATTTCAGTACAAGTTTAAAGATGGGCAGATAGTAGATGCGATTATTAAGACTGATAAAGGTATTATCCCAATTGATTCTAAATTTCCTTTAGAAAACTTTCGTAGACTTTCTCAAGCGAAAGACGAAGCTGAAAAAGATAGCTTCGTTAAACTCTTCTTAAAAGACGTTAGAAAACATATTGATGATATTTATAAAAAATATATTTTACCGCAAGAGGGAACTGTTGATTTTGCTTTAATGTACATTCCCAGTGAGGCCATTTATTATGAAATCATAGCTTCCAAAGAACCAATAGATATTTACGCTTCCGATAAAAAAGTTGTGTTTGTATCACCTAACAGCTTGTATTATTTTTTGAAAATTATTATGATGGCGCTTGAGGAAAGAAAAATATCAGAAGCCTCGGTAAAAATTTTAGAGACGCTTAAAGGGTTGAGTCAAGATAGCCGTAAGTTTAGTAAAAATTTGCAGGTATTGTCTGGCCATTTGTCTCGCGCTAAAAATTCATTTGATGTTGTTGAGTCGGATTTTGGTAGGTTGTCGGGTAAAATTGATAATGTAAAATTTTTGAAAGTCGAGAAAGTTAAGGCAATTGGCGAGTCCACTAGTATCAAGATTAATGAAGCGGAATTTATAGAAGAAGATGAAGAAAACAACTAACATTATAAATAGATATTTGATTGCCCTTAAGGGCTCTTTCGTTTCTTTTTGGCGCTTGCCACTTTGGAAGGACAGAATAGTTTTGGTCAGTTTCATATCTACACTTTTAATATTAGCAGGTATTTCTTTTATTGTTGCTCAAAAGTGGCCAAGTGAAAATGTTCTGTTAACTATACATTTTACTGCTCAAGGTGGTATAGACGCTATTGGTAATAAAACGGAATTTTTTAGTTTGCCGGGGTCGGCATTAATTGTAGCGATAGTAAATTTTGGAGCTTGCTTGTGGTTATTTAAGAAGAATAAATTTTTTGCGCGAATATTTGTCATAGCAACTCCCGTCATAATTTTAATAATATTTATAGCAATTTATACAATCATAAAAGCTAATTTTGTTTGACGATTTTAGCGGAGTGTGATATAAAGAGAATATTGTTCTTTGGTAATCAGTATAACTATTTAATTTAGGAGGGCGTGGATGAGCGAAATAAAAAAAGACAAGTTTGGCATGGTCGGCAAGAAGTGGCGGATAAGTCCAGGAGAAAGAATTTCCGTCCCCATAAATGTCACTCATCTTAGAATTATTCCCTTAATCAAAAAAGCACAGTTTTGTAAATGCTGTTTTTTTGAAAATATCGGTAAACTTTATGCATCGGAAAAATCTATTTTTTGGCCGATAAATATGTTTGTTGCAGAAGGATACAGAGTTGTGTGTATCATTACTACTGATGATTTCAGTAATAATGATAGTGATCAAGAGAAGGTAGTATTTTTACCAGAAATTTCAGACGAAGTTCGTCAAATGCATGAACAAGCTCTGAAATCGATTCAAGAAGGAATCAAAACATCATAAAATATAGTTATATTATTCTTATTTACCCCGCGAGTCTTACGACGCGCGGGGTTGCTTTTTTAAACAAATCATGTTAGCCTTAATGCACTATGTTAGCAGTAATAAAAACAGGTGGTAAGCAATATGTGGTTACGCCTGGACAGAAAATTAAAGTAGAAAAGATTGACGTTACTGAAGGCGCTGACTTTAATTTTGACGAAGTACTATTAGTTGAAAATGAAGGTAAGGTAGAGGTGGGCAGTCCCAACCTAAAAGAAGCCAAAGTGGTTGGCAAAGTGCTTGGCAATGGACGAGCCGATAAAGTAATGATATTTAAATATAAACCAAAGAAGAGGTATCACAAAAAACAGGGGCATAGACAGCAATTTACCGAGGTGGAAATCACTTCAATAAAATCGTAAATTTTTAATATAAAAACCGGTTAGTGCAACTCAAGACAGCCGGTTTTTTAGTAGCAAATAAATTTGTAGGTTAAGTCGTTAAATTTTGTAAAACATTTATTTTGGGAGTAGTCATTATTTGGTTTAAAAATATAGATAGCTTTCTTATACTCGGATAACAATTTTATTTGCTCTTCTGTGGTGGCGTTCCAATAAACATTCCATTTCTCAAGATTCCATTCGTCCCAAAGTATTCCTGGAGAAATAATTCTCTTATATGTTCCTGCCCAGCCAACAAGCCACGGCGCATAAATAGAAGACTCAGTCATTACTAAAGAATCAGTGGGCAACGAACTAATTTTATTTATTTCTCGTAAGTCCTCTTGAGAGATTATAGGCCGTAAGGTTATAACAACATTTGCTAATATTATTGTTAGTGTCAGACACCAAACTGATGTAATAAGAATTGCAGTTTTCTGATTTTTTAGGTTTGTAATTAGAAAAGAGGTACCGACACCAGCGTAAAAAATTATACCCAAGTCTAAAAATACTAATAATCTAAGGTAAAAAAATGATCGCAACAGAACCAATAGCAAAACTGTGATGGTAAAGAAAAAAATTCCATTAAATCGCTTGTTTTTAATAGTTACATATAACCCAGCTATAGATAGTGGTATATAGGGTGATACAAAGGCCAAGAATTGGCTTAGGCTTATAAATTGGCCAGTTCGCAGTGAATATAAGTCTCCTCCAGTAAGGCCATTTTTTAGGAGCTGAATTATTTCGATTATGACCTGTCCGTTTAATAGCCAAATTATTATGCCAATTGTAATTGCGCCAATTACGGTATAAATTTTTTTTGCGCCGTTCAATTTAAAAGATGTATAAAGAGCATAAGGAATTGCTGAGAAGGCCGTTATTATTGTTGTCGTGCGATGCGAAAAAAAAGTTAGTATTAGTGGTATAAAAAAAGTTAATGAGTCTTGTTCTAGTAAATAGAGACTTAAAAAAAGCCAAATTAGAGCTATGGATTGTTTTAAAAAAACGAACCAAAAAGAAAAAAATTGAACTGGAGATAATGCAAAAATAAAAAAAGTTGCTATTCCAGCATTTCTGCCAAATGATTTTTTTGCTAAAAAATAAAGGAGTAGCCCTAATATCCAGTGGAGTATAAAATAAACTCCGTAAATTATTTGATTTGGCGATAATCCGATGAGTGAAAAAAAATCTAAAAAAGATCGCGAGGCAGTTGTTTCGGGGCCTAATAATAATGATTCAGGGCGTGGTATAGAATCAACGGGTAATTGTAAGTAGCGTCTGTAAAAGCCAGTATCATAACCGAGTCCGCTTTCGCCATATTTTAAAATTGTTCCTAAACGACTGAATCCTAAAATAACAGTAGCTAGTAACATTAGTCCTAGAAAAAGTCGGTTAACCTTAGCTAAATTGATTACTTTCTTTAAATCTATGGACTTATTATAGCACGCAGAAGTTTAAAAAAGGTTATCCACAGGAGCAATCTTTGTGTTTAGACTGGAAAAAAGTTAAAATTATATTGTTAAGTATAAGGACGGTTTATCCAAAAAATAATAAAATGTTTGAATTTATTTTAGACAACAGCATATATATCTTTGTGCTGATTTTTGTAGTAGCTGTGGGATTAATTTATTTTGTTCAAAAACGAAGCAATCAAGCAGAGAGCGGTGCTTTCTTTAAACCGAGTAAATTTGGTTCAAAAACTCCAATGCTCGATAGATTTTCACGAGATTTGACTCATGAAGCAAAGATAGGCAAGCTTGATCCTTTAGTTGGTCGTCATGAGGAAATCAGACGTATTATCCAGATTCTTTCAAGGCGCACAAAAAATAATGTAATTTTAGTAGGCCAAGCTGGCACAGGTAAAACCGCTTTAGCAGAAGGACTTGCTTTAGAAATAGCTTCTGGAAAGGTTCCCGAAGTAATAAAAACCAAGCGAATTTTAGCACTTAATTTGGGTGGAATGTTGGCAGGTACGCAGTATCGGGGTGAGTTTGAGCAGAGAATGAAAATGATTACGGATGAAATATCAGCTTCGGGTAGAAGTATAATTTTGTTTATAGACGAAATACATAATTTATCGCAAGCAGGTGAAGCGCAAGGCGCTATTGGAGCAGCTAATTTATTAAAGCCAGCGCTAGCGAGAGGAGACGTTCAAGCAGTTGGGGCGACAACAGTTTCGGAATATTTTAAATACATAACTAAAGACACTTCACTGGAAAGAAGATTTCAGCCAGTTATGGTTAAGGAGTCAACAGCTGAAGAAACGGTGCAAATATTAATGGGTCTTCGAAAGAAATACGAAGATCACCATAAGGTACATATACCAGATGAAATTATTAAAACTATTGTACAGCTTGCTGGCAAGTATTTAAGTGATAGATATTTTCCAGATAAAGCGGTTGATTTAATGGATGAAGCGGCATCAAAGGTTAGAATGGAAACAACCCAAAAAGGTGAAGGACAAGATTGGCCTATCCTAACACCTAAAAATATTGAGGACATAATATTTATTTGGTCGCGAGATGTAGATCAAATAAAAAAAGAAGCCAAAATTTTAGAAGATAAAATTAATTAACGAATAAAAAACCACACTATTCTAAGCGTGGTTTTTTATTTTCTAGATTTTAGAGATTCGGCAATAGTATTTTCGTCGGCGTACTCAAGATTTGAGCCCGTAGCTAGCCCTCGTCCCAATTTTGTAATTGATATAGACAGGGGTTTTAGTTGTCTTTCGAGATATAAAGTTGTTGTATCTCCTTCTGTGGTGGGGTTAAAGGCAATGATAATCTCAACTGGTAAAGAGGGATTTTCTTTTTTAAGATTATTAATACGAGTAATTAATTCTTTAATTTTTAGTTTTTCTGGACCAATGTTATCTAGTGGGGACAAAACACCACCTAAAATATGATATAACCCATGGTATTGCTTTGTTCGTTCGATAGGTAGTATGTCCAAGATTGTCTCTATAACCATAATTTGCCTGTTGTCTCGTTTTTTGTCTTGGCATAAAATGCAAAGACCATTATCGCTAAGGTTAAAACATTGGGGACAAATTTTTACAGTTTTTAAACTTTTGATTGCTTCCGAGAGGTCGAGTATTTCATTTTGTTCTGTCTCTAGAAGAAAAAAAACCAGCCGGAGAGCGGCACGAGGGCCGATTTCCGGTAGTTTGGTAAGTGCATTGGCTAAATTCTTTATTTGTTTTGGTAGCACAATTTTTTATTTAACTGCTAAAATCACTAAATTGTTTTTCAAGATTTCTAAAGCTAGCGTTGGTTTCATTGAAATATAGTTCGGCTTTACCAAGCGGTCCGTTTCTGTGTTTGGCAATAATAATATCTGCTATG
>PFDW01000024.1 GCA_002793835.1 Candidatus Portnoybacteria bacterium CG10_big_fil_rev_8_21_14_0_10_36_7
CCAAAACCAATACCCAGCGCACCACCTGTCACTATCGCTGTTTTACCGGATAAATCTATTAATTTACTATTTGAAATATTTTCCATGGCCTACTGATTTAACGTTATCATAATTGACACAGCCTTGCCATGGTATAAGGCTCTATGTACAGGGAGATAGCTTAACAAGATCTGTAAACTCTTATTTGATTACAAATTTTTAGGAAGCTTTGAGAATAGTTTGCTTATATTTTTATAGGTAACTACGTATTTGTAGGGATAATATAAAAAGCTGGCGGGAGACTGCTCGATAATTGCCTTCTGGAAATCGACATAGAATTCTTTTCTTTTGGATTCTTCGGAAGTACCGCGGCCATCCTCGAGAAGCTTGTCAATTTTTGCATCTTTAATTTTAGTAATGTTTGTTTGTTTTTGGCTTGAATGCCAAAGAGAATATTGATCCGGGTCGGGTTCTAACCTGTTTAAAATAAGAAGTGCTTCGAAAGTTTCCGGAACGTTTTCTTCAATTTTAATTTCTGTTTTTACCCCAATATTTTCCCAGTCGCTTTTAATATTTTCTGCAAAACCCTTAAGGTCCTGTGTCGTAGAGAGAGTAACTTTAAAATCCTTTTCCTGGGATTTAGAGAGAAGCTCTTTTGCTTTTCCCATATTGTATTCATATTTTTGGGTGGAGTAATAAGCCCAGCTTTTTGGAGATATGGGACCATTCGCGCTTTGTCCGTCAAAGTCAGCATTATTTATCGCATATGTTAAAGCCTGACGGAACTCCTTTGAAGCGAGTGAGCCTACTTCGGTATTGTAAAAAACAGTTACAACTTCGCTATTATCTACGGTCCTTTCGACGTCGAGATTTGGCCATCCCTGAAGTTCCCCGGCGCTGGCAATTGTTGTCCTTTTAATGTCCCCCAATTTCAATGCATTTATTGCCTGCTGACGGCTGGAGTAAAATTTTATTTCTACCCTAGGAAGTTTACTGTTTTTTGGAGCAAGTGTTATTTTTTTTACTTTATTATCGATCTCGTTAATATTCACTATTCTGTACTCACCTGTTCCGTAGAAGCTTTTTGCTTTAAAAACAGGCTTGTTTAAGAGAAGAGGAAATGACGGTATCGAATTCGGCAGTTTGAATTCTATTACTTTTTTATTAAGTGCAGTTATTTGTACGCCGCTTATCGCTACAAGAATATCTTTTGCTTCAACATCGGTACCGTCGTGCCATTTCAGGTTATCCTTAAGAAAAACTACGTATGTTTTTCCTTCATCGGCCATTGTCCAGTGTGAGGCCAGCTGAGGAACCGGCCTTCCGTTCTCGTCTTTGGTGATTAGAGAATCCGTTGCCAGAGACAGAATATCTGAGGGAATGTTTTCAATAGTGTATGACCCGACATATCCCACGGTTAAGGTATTAGTCCTGTTGAGATAAACAAGTATTTTGTATGAGGCAAAAATAAATGCAGAAATTATTATTAGAGCGGATAATACCCATAACTTATAACGTTTAACGTATGCAAAAGATAAATTACACCAGAACCTAAAGCGGCGGTTTCCTGCTTTGAAGTTGAACATATAGCTAGATTGCGAGCTGAATAACTGATATCAGGAAGAAAAGTACCGCAAAAATGATTGTAAGGTTAACAAGCAGTTTTTCCACCCCCCTTTTGGACCTGTAGAACCCGCTGCTTCCCCCAAATGTTGACCCGATTCCAGCACCTTCCGCCTGAAGGAGAATAAGTATAACCAGACCTACAGAGATAATTATTTGTGCCGAAAGTAATATGTCCTTCATTAGACTATTAATTTTCTGATAAGTTTTGCCAGTTTTTCACTGTCATGATAAATGGGATAATTTTCATCAATCAGATTATCTGTTATTATTTTTTCCGAATAAGCCCTAAGTTGCCCTTCAACGTATGATACGTAACTGTAATTAAACCTTCCGGATAATTTTGGCTTATTATTATTATTAACGACAATTGTATCAAAAATGTCACTGCCAAGATGGTTTTTTAACGCCTGCAGATAATCCGATACATTGTAATTGGTTGTTTCGAAAGGTTTATTGGCAACGTTTACTATGAAAATTTTACGGGCAGACGATTTTACTAATGATTGCCTGATTTGAGGCACAATCAGAACAGGAAGTACGGTTGTAAAAAGATCGCCGGGACCGGCTATAATGACATCCGCTTTTTTGACTGCTTCCATTGAGTGGGTATATGCTTTGGGATTTTTAGGTTCTAAATGTACATGGGAAAGCTCTTTGGAACCGTTATATTTTCCGAGATCTATTTTTTCTTCACCAAAAACCTTTTTTCCCGCTTTTGTAACTGCCCAGATATTTACGTCACCGGTTGTCGCCGGAAGTACCTTTCCGTGTGAAGAAATTATTTTCGAAAACTCTTCCAGGGCCTTATTAAGGTCACCTTTAAAAATATCAGAAAGCGCTACAAATATCAGATTCCCAAGCTTTTGTCCGCCTAAATCCGTATCTTTTCCATACCTCTTACCAGCAAAACGGTACAGAAGGAGCTGTTTTAGTATTGATTCTTCGTCGGAAAGGGCGGCAAGACAATTTACAATATCTCCGGGAGGAGGAACGGAAAATGCCCGCCTTAACCTGCCTGCCGACCCTCCGTCATCTGCCATAGATACTATAGAAGTAAGGTCAAAATTATATTTTCTAAGACCTTTTAAAACCTGCGAAGTACCAACTCCGCCTCCAAGACAGACTATTTTTATGCCCTTTGGGGGAATTTCTAGGTAGTTTTTAATAAATGAACCCAGCATTAAATCTGTATATTACCTTCTTTTTAGGCCAATGGCAAAGGTTTTTTATTCAAAAATTATATGAAGTATTTTTTGGGTAAGAGTGATAAGAACCGAAACAAGAAGAATTGCCTCAAGCCTATTAAAGTCCATTGCCGGGAGAATGACGCCTCCGACTACCGCTCCGGGGAAGCTGTAGGCTTCTACATGGAATCCGGGTAAAAAGTTAATCAGGGCGAATATAAAGGCAACATTCAACACAAGCATTAAGAGCCCGAAAGTCAGGTGGTTTACCGGTAAAAGCACGAGCGAGAAAATTGGATCAATTAATAAAAAGATTATTAAAAGTCCGCCTATAATGAAAAGGATATTTTTCGGGTCCTGGCCGATAACTATTGTCGGAACAAGCGTAAAGGCTATATAGAAAGCAATACCGGAAATAATGAGGGATTTTAGGTAGTGGCGCATGGACAGATTTGGTATATTCCTGATTTTTGCATTTTGAATTTGCAAATTCAAGAGAAAGCAAGCTATTGGTTTTTTCGCAGAAAATCTTTTGACCTAAGCAGCCTATGATATCTAATTGCGACCCTGTGAGCTTCATCCCTGATTGCCTGGGCCAGCTGTCTTGCCGGACTGTCTTTTTCAAGTGAAATCGGCAAAACCTTACCAGGAACAAAAATCGTCTCCAGCTTTTTTGCAAGCGACACCACAGGAATACTTAGTTTATACTTTGACATTATTGACAGAGCCGCATTTAACTGACCCCTACCCCCATCAATAATGATAAGGTCGGGATGCGGCCATTCATGTTTAAACCTTCTTGCAAGTATTTCCCTAAGCATATCGTAATCGTCGGCTGTTTTTTTAAATTTTATCCTGAACCTGCGGTATTCTCCTTTTCCCGCACGGCCGTTTTTGAAAACCACCATTGAACCTGTTGCCAATTTACCCCCTATATTGGATATGTCATAGCATTCGATCCTTTTAGGAATTTTATGAATTTCAAGCTTTTCTTTGAGGTCCTTCAATTTTGTCATATTCAAATCGTCTACCAATGTCGGCCTTTCCAGAAATTCCCTTGGAGCATGAAAGGTTGTAAGGATATACTGAAGTTTCTGAATTTTGAGCTTAAGTTCCGAAGCTTCCTCATACCTTAAATTTTTCGAAGCAGACTGCATTTGTTTTGCGATGTCCCGGATTAATGCCTTATTTTTACCCGAAAGCAGTTTTTTTATTTTTTCTGCAGTCTGAAGGTATTTTTCTTTTTTGTCCTGACTTCCATAGGGATATGGACACAAACCCAAGTGGACATATAAACAGGGTTTTTTTGGGTTCTTGTGGCGGCAATAAGGAAATATTTTGCGTATTATTTTTAATACGTCCCTTGTTGTTTTTGCAGAAGGAAACGGGCCTTTCAGGTAAACTCCCCTCTCCCTTTTTTCCCGTCTGGTTACAGTGACAAGCGGGATATCATCATTGGTAATTTTTATGTATAGCGGACTTTTATCGTCCTTGGCCTGGACATTGAAAAAGGGTTTATGACTTTTTATTAGTTCAGCCTCCAAAAGCAGAGCCTCAAATTCCGAAAAAACCTTGATGAATTTGACATATGCAATTTGGGAAACCAATCTGTCGGTTTTTGGGCCTAGATTTTCTTTTACAAAATAGGAAGAAACCCTTTTCCTAAGTGAAATTGCTTTGCCGACGTAAATTATTTCTTTACTTGCATTAAGGAACAGGTAAACTCCCGGATCGACTGGTAATTTTTTAATCTTATCTTTTAATATATTTTTAGGCACCAGGGGATTTTACAGGAAATCACGGAATATTTTCACCCTTTTTTTATGAAGTTTAGAATAAAGCACAAGACCAGATGCAACGACCAAAACAACCCCGGAAGAAACAACCAGAAATTTAGGAGACATTACAAGATAATAGAAAGGGATAATTTCTATATTTTTAGCTGTTTCAGTATCCCCGAAAGACAGTATTAGGGTATCCTGAAATTTTTTAAGAGAACTTTTACTCTCAAGGTCATACGTGAATTGCTTGTTTGAGAACGGCGGCAAAAGAGGTAAATTTATAGGGTTTTCCGATGTTATTTTTAACCGGTTTGCAGTTAGCATCAGGCTTTCTCCAATCACGGACGTAGACCCGATATTTTTGACCGTAGCTTTTACTTTAGTCGGAATTCCGCTGATAATATTATCCGAAGCCTGAAGTTCTATCTCGGGCGTAGCCGTAATCTGAGGAAGTTCTTGTGCAAAGGCGACCTCTACATCCTTTTTCTGACTATCTCCTATTTTTTTGAAGGCGCCTGCGGGTACAGGATTTGTCGAGGATAACCCCCTTTGTACAAGTGTAATATGGTTGAAATCGAGCTTGTTGAAGTAATCTAATCCGCCGGAAGTTGAGGCCCATGTCGGGTCAACTTGAACCCATCCGAATGTGTCATCCCAGTATTCCGGCCAGGCATGAAGAAGATCACCTTGGGCGGCAAATGATAGAGGTCTCAGGCGTGTATTTTGGGTATATGCGTATCCGACAACTTCCCTTGCAGGAATGCCCGCACTCCTTGAGAGTGCAATAAAAAGATCAGAAAATTCCATGCAGACTGCTTCTTTGGGAGAATTAAATGCCGAAAGCGCGCCAAGCCTTTCAATACTCGCAGAGTTTAATTTATTTTCGTTGTAGACTAAATAAGATGTCACAAAATTATAAATCTGTTTAGGGGTTTTTAAGTCTTTGGCTTTTTCTTTTATAACTGCAGAATCGGTTTCCCAATATTTGTCGGGAGCCAAATATTTAACCTTTTCTTCATCGC
>PFDW01000081.1:0-147 GCA_002793835.1 Candidatus Portnoybacteria bacterium CG10_big_fil_rev_8_21_14_0_10_36_7
TTCCACCCGAAAAGTATGGAGGGATTGAACTGATAGCCCAAGAGTTGTCTTTAGGTTTTGCCAAAAAAGGGTATAAAATTGGCGTTTTTTGTGCTAAGGGGTCAAAATTAAAGAACGTAAACATTGATCTGATAGAAAGTTCACCAT
>PFDW01000081.1:162-5530 GCA_002793835.1 Candidatus Portnoybacteria bacterium CG10_big_fil_rev_8_21_14_0_10_36_7
ATCTTTCTCAAAACAGAAAATTTGAGATAAACGAGTTTTTAAAGGTATTATCCAATCAATCAAATTTTGATCTCTTTCATTTCCACTTTGAACCTATTGTTTTGAATTGCGAAGTAGATAATATTGAATTTAATTTTTTGAATTTTATAAACAAGCCAATGTTAATTACATTTCACAATACGACTCATATTGGCAAACATATAGATTTTTACAAGAAGCACAAAAATTTGTGGCAGTACAATTATGTTTTTATCAGTAAAAATCAAAAAGATCCTTTAAAATTTTTCCTAAACTCTACGGTTATTTATAACGGCATAGACATCAAAAGATTTGCCTTTAAAAATAAGCAAGGTAATTATTTACTTTTTTTGGGTAGGATCACAGACTTTAAGGGTATTTTGGAGGCTATTCAAATTGCGAAACTTGCTAACAAAAAACTAGTAATTGCAGCAAAAGTTGACCCTACGGATGAAGATTTTTATAACCAAAAGGTTAAACCCCTTATAGACGGAGTAAAAATTGTTTATGTAGGGGAAGTTGATTTTAATCAAAAAATTGAATATCTAAAAAATGCCCTTTGTCTTCTTTTCCCAATTAAGTGGGATGAACCTTTTGGACTGGTCTTAATAGAGGCTATGGCTTGCGGAACACCGGTTGTTGCTTTTGATAGGGGATCCGTCAGCGAAATTGTTGAAGATGGCGTGACGGGTTTTGTGGTAACTAATGTCGACCAAGCCGTAGAGGCAATTAGTAAGATTGGCCAGATTGATAGAGCAAAGTGTCGAGATAGAGTGGAGAAACATTTTTCGCAAGAGACAATGCTAAATGCCTATGAACAACTTTATAAGAAATTATTAGCTTGATTACTTCATCAACAATGCCCTCATTTTTCATAAGTACTTGTTGATGGTACCTGAGATGCATGAAAAATCGGCCAAAATTCACCAAATTGTAGGGTAATTTGAGGCTAAAAAACGCACGATAGAGGGGCTGACATGCATATTAATGTTCCGGCAGTCAGAGTAGATAAGTTAACAAGGGAAGAAAAAGCCGAGAGTTCAACAAGAATACAGCAAAGGGTACAAAAAGCACGGGAAATCCAGAATAAGAGATTCAAAACAACAAAGATTAAATCCAATTCCGAAATGAGCCCCAAAATGCTTAAAGAATTTTGCAGACTGGATAAAGAATCGATAGTCCTTCTTAAAGAAGCCATCAATAAATTAAATCTTTCCGCCCGTTCATTTCACAAAGTAGTAAAAATTGCCAGGACAGTTGCGGATCTGGAATCGTCAGTTGCTATCAAACCCAACCACGTTGAAGAAGCATTACAGTACAGGCCAAGTGATAGTTTACCCTGAACGAAGTGAAGGGCAGGGGTACTTCAGTACAATTCGCAAGCATACTTTTAACTTTTCTTAAAAAGGTTAAAAAGTGAATCTTTCGTCCCAAGTATTCCTTTAGTACACGTCTCAGCAGATGGCAATTTAGCTGTTTCTACTGCTCTTCCGGAAGCGGAAGTCCAAACCCAATAACCATTTCTTGTTTCCAGTTGAGCATACAAAAGTGATTCAGTGTTGTTTGAACAAGTGATGTACGTATAATCCAGCCCGCTTGGTGTTTTTGGTAAAGCCTTAAGTTGCCCATTATCGACAAATATTTTGAGCTGTGCTGGATATTTACCTTGTCCCGGTGTGGTGTAATACCCCTGAAGTTCAGTCGCCAAGGCCCCAATATCATTTTTAATTTGAGCGTCTCTAGCTTGCGCGGTTCTAGTAAAGACAGAGTTTTCTGTTGTAGTTTGGTCAGGTCTACCTGAAAGAACCCGATCCAGAGCATTTTCAACCTTGTTTATCTCATCACCTTCAAGCTCCTCAATATTTACGAATGTATTGGAAATGACAACGTGTCCGCTTTGGGTAGTAGTAGTTCCGATTGATCTCAGTGCTTTTAGATAACCTTTAGCAATAGTCATATAATCCTCCTGCACGTACTCAGAGTAACCAGAGTTTTTTGTCATAAAATAATCAACAATGCCCATTACATTTTCAGGGACTATAAAAACTACTCCACCAATTATTTTCGGGGCTTTAGCAAACTGATTTTTCCAGTCCGAGTCTTTAGCAAGTGTATTTGTGTCTGTTTTTTGAAATTCCAGTATGTCTTTTATTGCCTGATCGCTCGCACCGACTGAGATAATTGCGTATTTATCATTGACAGCAAATCTCAGCGAAAAAGTGTCACCTCGAAAATCATAAATAGGTAGCGAATATATCTTTTTTCCGTTAAAATCGCTGGCTTGAGGGAAAACCCTTTCTGTATTTTCCGACTTTTCAGGGTAAGCATAAGTAATTTTTGGACTTATTTCACTAATTACTATATCCTCCGCAAGATCAAGGTCTGCTTTTAACTCGTATCCTTCACCTTTTCCTCTAACTGTGTAAGAAAAGGAAAAATCATTTTTAGGGTCTTTAATATACTTTAGGCTGGAATAGTACTTTGGCGACAAAGCCTCAATATTGTCCGGGTAGCGGTTATTATCTTTCTTATACAATTCAAGTGCCCTTTGAAGTTGACCGGTGTAAGATCGCCTGGAATTATCCTTGGAAATTCTCTTACTCATTTTTGCCTGTTCTACAAAATTTGGTAGACTTATTTTTGCTAGTTTCGCCTCTACATCTGAAGGTTTTTTTACTTCAAAAACAAAAAGGACATCCGGTGCTTGTCCATTAAAACCCGGTGCAACTATAATCGATGCACTCCCATCCATCCACGCTAAGAGGTCGCTGTCAACATCAACCCCTAATAATTTTCCAGCTTGGTTTTTCATTTCTTCGATGCCTTTTATGGTATTTTCAAAACTTTTTTTCTGGTTATCATCGCTTGAATTGTCACTTACGTTTTTCAGTTCATCAATTTGATCCTGAATCGACTCTTTTACATTTTTCCCTTCAGCATAAAAAAGCGGTTGTTTGGTGTTAAAAACAGCAGGCAAGTTATTTGCTTGGGAATTCTCAATGGTAAAACCGTGTTTCAATCCCTCTTTGAGTACCTGGTTCTTAGTAAACTGGTATGAAGTAAAATTTATGCCGTTATCGATAACATCAACGGTCAAACCCCTTTTAACCGTAAAAACATTATCTCCGCTTTCCGATCTCTCTCTGGTGTCGTAACTTGTTCCTCCAAAAGCTGTCTGCGGCAAAGACGTTGCAGGCAGAAGGTTGGATAAAGGGCTCATAACTTGCTTCTGGTAAAACTTAAGTAAATATTCTTTTGGGAAAAGATTGATAATCTCGTTATGCTCGCTGTCCTCAGAAATACTTTTCATTTTCTTATCTTTGGAGCCGGAAGTAAGATCCAGAATCTTCTTGATATCACTTTCTTTTTCCGCAGCAATTATATACTTATTGATTGCCGTTGAATAAATTGTTTTTGAAAGAGGTAAGGTAACTTGGTAGGGTAGGGCACCTGTCGCAAATTGTTCAGTGGTATCATCCTTGTTCTGTACCTTCAGTTCAAACTTAGCTATTTTTGCGCTGGCATAAGCTTCTTTTGACGTTATTACGTTGCCATTACTCTCAATATCTGCAAGTTCCTGCTTGGCTGTTTTTGAATTTTTTACTTGAACAACGTTTACTAACTGCTCAAGTGTGTCAATTCCAAAGTTTCTATTATTTATATTAGGGTCATTTTTTGAAACCTTTGCCAAAAATATTTCAGTTTCAGCCAAATCCAAAATTTGTTTAAAAGGATCCTTCCGGGTTCCGAATATTTCAGTTCTCTGTTTATCTAAATACTTAACCATTTTTTCGCCTCCGGGCAGTTTTTTAGAAAGTTCAAGAAGTTTTTGAACTTGCGGATGGGTTTTAATCGAAAGCCCCAGATAGAAATCTGCATCATCGGGGATTAGGCTATAATTGGTTATTTTCCTGTCTAAGTAGAATTTGACGGCGAAAACAGAACCTCCGGCAAATAACAAAACAAAAAACAGAATTATCAAGAATTTTAGTTTTCCGGATAAAAAGCCTTCTCTTTTTATGATTATTTGTGCAGTACCTTTTTCGTCTGGTTTAGGAACAGGAACGATTGGAGGAACAGCTTGTGAAACCCCTTGGCTAGTTAAATGCGGTAGGCTATCTTTTAACAATCTACTGTAACTATATCCCCTTGGTTTTTTGCATGTCCAATTTATATTTTAATTAAAATTAAAATGATAAAATAATTTCAAGTGAAAAAAATCATTTTTAGCTTAGCTCTGGTTTCCTTATTGCTGGTTATTACTCTAATATCGCTGGCCATATACATCAGCTTTTTTAAAATAAAACCAATTACACTTTCTATAAATAATAAGATTGAGGATAAACTTTCTAAAATTGTATATGTACCAAAAGGTGTCGCCAGGCCTGCGTATAATACAGATTCTACGACCTACAAGTGGGAAATGGAAACAAACCAAAAAGAAGTGGCAGCAGTAGAGCTTTCTTATACCCCGAGTTTTCTAAAGTCACAGGAAAAAATCTACGTTAACTTAAAAATGGGGGAACACGGAGATCCGAGCATTTTTGATAAGAGCCTGCCGGCACTAATCAATGATGAATATTCCCTCAAATCTTCTATTGACCCTAAAAATTCCAATCCCCAGACCCCACCGGGTGCGATTTTTGAAAAAATTGGTTTACAAATTGAAGACAAAAAGGGTAAAGCAGTCTCCATAGAATGGCAGATTTCTAAAAAAGAATTTGGTGAAGAATTAGCCAATGAATACAAAAAGCTTGAGAAATATCCTGATTTTATTTTTAAGTTCCTGTATTTTCTCCCTCAGTTTTTAATAGATATTTTTTCCGGAGCATAAAAACGGAAAAAAGCCCTAAGACTTTCCTTTCTTCGGGCTTTTTCACTGTAGCAATTAATGTGCTTTAGGCACTTCCAATTTTGAACATTGCTGTACCGCATACTGGGCACTTACCCTTCATTGCAGGTTTGCCATTTTTCATAGTGACTTTTTCTGCGTTCGGGTCTTCTCTTTTTGCGCGACATTTAACACAATACATTTGAGACATTCATATCACCTCCTTAGAGCAGAGATTTTTAACAAGCCGAAAACAATTGAGGCTATTTAGCCTCAATTAGCTTCAACCATAGCATAGCTAAAAAACTAAAGTCAAGTGAGGCTAAAAAAAGGGGGGAAGATTTCCCCTTATTTAAAAAGAAAAGTAAGTGGATTTGAACCCAGAAAAATCCGGACTATAAGCTGAATTGCAATTAGGCCGGAGGCTAATATTCCAATCCTCATAATCTCTCCGAAAACAAAACTGAAGTTCTCTGTTTCAACTTTTGTGTGGTATCTGGCATTTTTTTCAGTGGGCTT
>PFDW01000010.1 GCA_002793835.1 Candidatus Portnoybacteria bacterium CG10_big_fil_rev_8_21_14_0_10_36_7
AAATACAAAGGTCAAAATTACAACTAATTAACTGTCAATTATGTTCAGTGGCTTGAACACAAACTACTTCTTTACTTTTTTCGGTTTCTTTTTTTCTTTTCTAGCTCCCATTCCTTTTGCCATAAAATTTATTTTTATTAAATTAATAATACTTCTATCATAGCACAATCAAATTATTTTTAACTAAGCGTATAAAATTTGCATAAATTAAAACTTAAGAATTCTCAACACTGCTGGGGGACTAGGAATCGGACCTAGATTAAAGGCTTCAAAGGCCTCTGTCCTACCATTAGACGATCCCCCAAGATTAAACTATTCTTTATCTTGCCCCAAAATTTTAATAAGTGCAAGTTCTATTGGTAACCCAGAAATGAAGGCATTATCTATATCTGCATAAGCGTTTAGGAGCACAGAGAGTGCTTTAGAGCGGAGCATACCTTTGGTGTCTTCTTTTATTAGAGCTTTTAGGAAAGACAGGTCTTCATCGCTCAGATCCCCTCGCATCTCAGCTTCTAATTTTGGAGCATAACGAAGTACCACAGCCATGCGGAATTTTAGGATAATGAGTTTCAAGAAAAGTTTCATATCTAAATTTTCTTCGTTTGCTTTTTCTACTGTCTCTATACCACTTGCCACATCGCTGTGCGCAATAGCAGAGATAAAATTGTTCACGAGAATAGTTTTCGGTGTGCCAGTAATTTTCTCTACTTCTTCTTTTGTTACTTGCCCTGAGCTTGTCGAACCGGGTTTTTTATTTCCAACATGATTCAATACTTTCTGAAGCACTCCCAGTCCATCTCGAAAAGACCCATCTCCAAGTATCGCTAGTAATTCAGCTACGCCCGCTTCTAATGTAAATCCTTCTTTTTTAGCTACATCGTGCAAGAGCTTTTTCAAAGATACTTCACTCGCCTTTTTAAAATTAAATACCTGACAACGAGAAATAATAGTCTCAGGGACTTTGTGGAGTTCTGTAGTTGCTAGAATAAATATCACATGTTTTGGTGGTTCTTCTAGAGTTTTGAGCAGTGCTCCCCAAGCGTCTTTTGAGAGCATATGCACCTCGTCTATGATGTATATTTTATACTTAGAATCAAAAGGTAACACTCGCACGCCATCTCGAAGTTCTTTTATATCATCTATCCCTCTATTTGAAGCAGCATCTATCTCATATAAATCATTTACTGATACACCAATATCATGTGCAAATATTCGTGCAATAGAAGTCTTGCCTGTACCACGAGTACCTACAAACAGATATGCATGAGAAACTTTATCATTCTTCACAGAACTTTCAAGAATACTTACAATATGGTCTTGCCCGATAACTTGTGCAAAAGTATCTGGCCTGTATTTTCTATATAAAGCTAAGTTTTCCATAATAATATGATTATACTCTTTCATATCAATATTTACAAAAATTTACTATCTTCACGGGCGTGAGTATAGTAAATTTATTTATAATAAAAATTCATTCACTATCTTTTCTATCTGCGTAGCATTTTCTGCTTCCATTAGTTTTATGCGGAGTTCTTTTGCTCCATCAAAACCATTTACATAAGCCTTGTAGTGTTTCTTCATAATTATAAAGTTTTTATGCCTCCCAAGCATTTTTTCAAAAAGTTTTGTGTGCTCTACTAAAACTTTAAGTTTTTCTTCAAGTGAAACAATGTCAAAGGGCATCTTTGACATAGAATTTTTTGTCAAAGATGCCCTTTGACATTCTGTAAAAAGCCACGGATTCCCGAATATCGCCCTGCCCAACATGACCCCATCGCAACCATATTCTTCACACTTCACCTTTGCATCATCTATATCTACTACATCACCATTGCCTATGATCAGAGTTTTTTTACCCATTTCATTTCGCATTTTTATAATATCTTTCATAACTTCCCAGTGAGCAGGCACATCAGACATTTCTTTTCGAGTACGCAGGTGCACGGTAAGTACTGCCAGATCTTGCTCCAGCAGTCCTCGTATCCATGTGTCTACCTCATTTTTATTATAACCAATTCTAGTTTTCACAGATATAGGTAGGCTACCTGCGCCTTCTTTTGCAGCTTGTATAACTTCCATGGCGAGAGTTAAATCTTTTATCATTCCTGCTCCAGCACACTGCTTTTCAATAGATTTATCGGGGCAACCCATGTTTATATCTACCCCATCAAAACCCAGTTCTTTGCAAAGCTTTGAAGCAGATTTTATATTTTCTGGTTTGCCTCCAAATATCTGCGCCACTATCGGGTGTTCGTTTTCCCCGTATTTTAAATTTATCAGCAGTTTTTCCCGAGCCACCGGGTGTGCAAGTCCATCCGCAGACACAAACTCTGTCCAGAAAACATCTGGTTTGCCATATTTTGCTATAATTTGTCTAAAGACGCAATCAGTCACATCCGCCATCGGAGCAAGACAAAAAATTGGTTTTTTTAATTTACTCCAAAAATTTTTCATAATTAAAACACTCTGTCGGGTGTTGGACACCCGACGGGCCTTATAAATTAACGAAATTTGTAATATATCTTATTTCCGAAACGTAAGTCAATATATAAGAGCGTGTCATATTTGTCTTTTAGATTTGTTTTTAGGGGGTCCGTGCTTATTGCTGATTGTAAATTTTCTGTTATTTTGATTAAATTTCCGTCTTTTTTGAAAAGAATTTTTGGAGAATTTAGAATAGATGAATTTGATGCGAGATAAAGCTCTATGTCGCCATCATTTTTAAGATTAAAAGTATTTGGTCGTAACCCCATAGAAGTAACACTGTCTTTGAAAGAAATTAAATTATTAAAATTCTCTGGTGAAAACAATGACCCTATCTTTCCCACTCCATAAAATTTAAAATACACCGCCCCAGAAAAATACGGGGCTTTGTCAAAAATATATCCATCACTACTCATAAAATAACAATTTTCTTTCGTAGTAATTTTTTCTTCTGTGAGAATATCTTCTCCACACCAAGTATAAGCTGCCTTTCTTTCTGAGAGGTATATTTCTAAAATTTGTTCATTCTTTACTTCTACTGAAATTTCTTTAATTCTTTTAAATTTGTTTAACAAAACTCTCTCTATTTGATTTTTTGGATAGAACAATACACTAGTTTTAGGAACTATAAAATAATAATAATTCTGCATTTCTTTGGTTACTATATTTTTGATAATTTCTGCTTCTAGTACTTTATTGCCTATTACTTCTATATTTTTTATATTTATTTTCTCAAAGCGGGTTGCAAAAGAAAGTCCAAAAAATAAAATTACAGATAGAAAAAAGAAGATGAGTATCTTATTTCTTAAAATTTTTTGTCTTTTTCTTTTTAGTTCCAATAATCGTGGAGAGCTAAAATTTTTTTTATTCACCATATAAAATTATTTAATTTTTATATATTCCTGTCCTCCCATATATGGGCGTAGTGCTTCGGGTATTTTTATACTGCCATCTTCTTGCTGATAGTTTTCTACTAGAGATACTAGTATTCTCGGCGTTGGCACAGCAGTAGAATTTAGTGAGTGTGCATAATTTAGTTTTCCTTCTTTATTTTTATATTTTATCCCAAATCTTCTACACTGAAAATCATGAAAATACGAAGCAGAACTTATCTCTCTGTATCTTTCTTCTTTTGGAACCCAGAGCTCAATATCATACTTTTTAACCTGACTTAATCCTAAATCTCCACCGCAGTTTATAACTGTATGATACGGAATACTCAGAGATTCTATAAATTCTTCTGTGTTCCTATTTATTTCATCGTGAAATTTTACAGATACTTCATGATTTGCTTCACATAATATCACTTGTTCTAATTTATAAAATTCATGCACACGAATAAGTCCTTTTACATCCTTGCCATAGCTACCCGCTTCTCTTCTAAAACAAGGAGAAAATCCCAAGTATTTAATAGGCAAAGATTCGAAGTCCAGTACTTCGCCTTGATGCATACCTGTTACTGGTATTTCTGCTGTGCCTGCCAACGCATCCCCGTCTTGAGTCATATAATAATCTTCCACATCTCCAGGTAAATGCCCTGTGCCATAGAGATTTTGTTTTCTTACTATTATTGGAGGTAATATTGGTGAAAACCCGCGAGCAGAAAAAAATTCTAAAGCGTAGTTCCAAATAGCAAATGATAACCTAACTCCATCCCCTATCAAAAAGTATCCCCTAAAGCCATGCACTTTTGTTCCTCTTTCAAAGTCCACCATCTTTAACTTGTTCATTATCTCTATATGGTCTTTGGGTTCGAAAGTAAAATTTGGCTTTTCCCCCCAGACTTTTATTTCTTGATTTTCTTGGTCTGTAACACCTTCAGGAACAGATATATCTGGGACATTCGGCACTTGAAGCATTAGTTTCTGCCACTCTTCTATAATTTGTTTTAATTTTTCTTCTTTTTCTTTTATATCCTCTTTTACTAGACGCATCTCCTCTATCAGTTGCATTTTAGTAGCACCATCTTGATCACGACTGATACTGTTTGAGACTTTGTTTACTTCTCTACGCAGGTCCTCTACTTCTTTGAGCACTTTTAAACGTTCATCATCTAGGGTGATAAGTCGTTTTATATCTATCTCTATATGCTTTTTTACGGCACCCGCCTGCACCACTTCTTTATTTTCACGAATAAATTTTATATCTAACATATGTTTAGTATATAATATTTTTGGTATAATTACAAAATGCAAAAAGCAAAAGTATGTCTTGAAAAAAGCCTTGCACAGGCGGGTAGCCGAGCAGAGCAAAAATTCAGCAGAATTTTATGCGTGCTTTTTGAGAGACATACTTTTGCTTTTTACTCCACAATATGAAAATCAATTTAAAAATTTTAGAAAAAGAAAATATTCCAAAAGACTTATTAGAAATTCCTCAACCTCCAGAAAAGTTATACCTTTGGGGAAACTTGCCACCAGAAGATACTATTCACTTGGCTGTTGTTGGTTCACGTAAATGCACTACCTACGGCAAAGACGCAGTCAGGAAACTCATAGCAGGGCTCAAGGGCTACCCCATAGCTATAGTATCTGGACTCGCTCAGGGTATAGATGCGACAAGCCATGAAGTCGCACTAGAAAACGGACTTTTTGCAATAGCATTTCCAGGGTCTGGTATATCCGACACAGCACTGTCTTATCACCCAAATAGAAAACTTATGGAGAAAATTATTTCTTCTGGTGGATGCCTCGTATCAGAATTTGAACCAGATTTCAAAGCTACACTATGGAGTTTTCCAATGAGGAACAGATTAGTCGCAGGTATATCCAAAGCAGCACTTATCATAGAAGCAGAAGAAAAATCCGGCACACTCATCACAGCACGGATGGCTCTGGACTACAATCGTGAAGTATTGGCTGTGCCGGGGTCTATATATTCTCCAAATTCAAAAGGGACAAACAGACTCATCCGCCAAGGTGCCACACCTATCACCTGCTCGGAGGACATATTGGAAGCCCTCGGATTTAAAACAGACAAAAAAAGCAAACAGAAAAATCTTTTTGAAGATGCAAATCTCGAAGAAAAAAATG
>PFDW01000032.1:0-19023 GCA_002793835.1 Candidatus Portnoybacteria bacterium CG10_big_fil_rev_8_21_14_0_10_36_7
AAAGACATCTTTTTATAAAAAGAAGGAAAATTATTACGGGATATTTACCGATGTACTTAAAAAGCTAAAATTATTAAACAATGATAATAAAAAGTAATGGCGCCTTGGTTTTATATAAATATTTTATTGGGCCGTTATTATTTCAATTAACTGGTCAAGTTGGTGCGTGCCGCTTTAATCCAACTTGCTCGGAATATTTTGAGCAAGCGGTTGAAAAATATGGGGCAAAAGGCTTTTGGCTTGGTATTAAGAGAATTATAAGTTGTCACCCCCTATCAAAAAAAGAAATATATAATCCACTAAATTAAAAAATATGTCATTTACATCACTGTACCAAATCTTTTTATATCAACCATTATTTAATGCGCTAGTTTTTTTATATAATGTTTTATGGTCAGATTTTGGGCTAGCGGTTATTGCGTTAACTGTATTTATTAAATTGGCCTTATATCCATTAATGCAAAAAGCTTTGAAGTCCCAAAAAGTAATGGAGAGTTTAGCACCACGAGTGAAGGAACTGCAAGAAAAGCATAAAAATGATAAACAGCAACAAGGCCAAGCCTTGATGAGTTTATATAAAGAAAATAACGTTAATCCAGCTGGTGGTTGTTTGCCCATACTAATTCAGTTGCCTATATTGATCGCTATGTATAGAGTTTTTTTAACCGTTCTAGACCCAACAAAACTAGAAAATGTGTATAGTTTTATTTACAAGCCCATTCAAATTAATCCTTTTTTTCTTGGAGTGATGGATCTTTCGCGTAGTAATATGTATTTAGCTGTTTTGACTGGTATTATACAATTAGTTTATTCAAAAATTGCTCAGCCGAAAAAGACTCCAAGTATGGCGTCGGGTGGAGATAAAACAATGGATTTTACCAAAGCTATTGGGATGCAAATGACATATGTTTTTCCGGTATTCACGGTATTCATTTTGCTTAAGCTGCCCGCTGGTCTTGGTTTGTATTGGGCGACTATGACTTTATTTAGTATTTTTGAGCAGTTATATATCAAGAAAAAATATAAAAAAAATGACTGATAAATTATTAAAAAATATTCTAGAAGAACTTATCCGTGTTATGGATATCAAGGCAGATGTTATAGAGAGTAAAGAGTTAGGGCTTAAGCGTTATAATATCGTCTGTGATGAAGCTGGGTATCTGATTGGTCAGGCGGGTACTAATCTGGGTGCATTGGAGTATTTGTTTAAAGCAATAGCTTATAAAACAACGGGCCAGCAACTACACTTTTTTTTAGATATTAATGATTATAGACAGGCTCGAATAGATTTTTTAAAAAAAATAGCACTTGAAGCGTCGCAAGAGGTATTAGGCACAAATCGACCATATAGATTTCAGCCACTTTCTGCTTTTGAGCGAAGAATTATCCATGCAATAATTGCTGAAAATTATTCCAATTTATCTACGCAAAGTGATGGCGAGGGCTGTTCTCGTAGAGTAATGTTGTTACCAAAAGAATAAATTTATGGTTATTACCGCCAAGAATATAATTGGTAAGCCTGTGATAACAAAAGGCGGTGCTGTGCTTGGTAAAGTCAGTGATTTTGAGGTAGATGTCAACACAAGAGTGGTAGTTAATTTTTTTGTGCAAGGGAGTATTTTGTTAGGGGTTTTGACAATAGCATCAAGTCAAATTATAGACATTACAAATGATAAAGTAATTGTTGAAGATATGGCTATGCCTGACGGGGGGATAGAAATTAAAGTAGCCTATTAATGTTAGCTCAAAAAATAGCAAAAAACTTTTTGGTTTCCTCGGCTGGACGATTTTTAAGTTTTGTAATGGCTCTGATAACCACTGGGTATGTGTCACGATATTTGGGCCGCGCTGGTTTTGGAGATTATTCGACCGTTTTAGCCTTTGTTTATATTTTTACAGTGTTTGCTGATTTGGGCTTGTATCAAATCGCACTGAGGGGAATATCAGAAGTTAACAATAACGAAAAACGCCTAGTGGGGGCGATTTTTTCATTAAGATTGTTGTGGGGTGCATTAATTTTTTTACTAGCACCTGTCGTGGTTATTTTTTCCCCGTATAACCACATAGTAAAGGTGGGTGTTGCTATCGCCGCTCTTGGTCTTTGGTTTCTGTCTAACACACAGGTTTTGATTTCTATTTTCCAAAAGTATTTAAAAACTGAATTTGTAGCTTATGGAGATGTTTTAAGCAGAACTATCCAGTTGGTGTTGGTAATTATATTTATTCGCCTTAACCAAGGGTTTTATAGTATTGTTTGGGCGGTTGCTATTAGCGCTTGTGTTAATTTTTTATTTGTTTTTGCTTTTTCGAAAAGACTAATTGATTACAAAATTAGTATTGATATTATTCTCTGGAAAAAAATTGTTAAAGAGTCATTCCCGCTGGCCATCGCTGGTATTTTAACAATGGTTTATTTTAAATTGGACATAATAATGTTATCACTTTTTAAGTCAGCTGAGGATGTGGGTATTTACGGATTGGCTTATAAGGTTTTGGAAAGTTTGATTTTTTTCCCAGCAATGTTTGTTGGCTTGGTGATGCCACAAATGATTAAATTTTTGTCGCTGGGAAATAATAGTCGGTTTAATTATTTATGCCAAAAGACGCAGGACTTGTTATTTATTACCGCTGTGCCTCTTGTGGTTGGTGGGTGGTTTTTGTCTAAGCCCATTGCACTTCTATTGGGTGGCGAGGATTTTTTATTAGCTGCAAACCCTCTTAATATTCTATTAGCGGCAACATCAATTATTTTCTTTGGGTCATTGTTTTCGAGTATGATTATCGCATTCCATAAGCAAAAAACTTTAAGTTATATTTATAGTGGTGGGGCGATATTTAACGTTGTAGCTAATCTAATTGTAATCCCCCAGTATTCGTATATGGGGGCGGCGGCAACAACTTTAACCACAGAGATTATTGTTACTGGTTTAATGGTATGGGCGATATATAATGAAAGAAAATCAATTCCGTCTTGGTTTATATTAAAAAAGGTAATGTTGGCTGTTATAATTATGTCTGCCTTTTTATATGTAGCGCAGTATTTTGGGGCCGGGTTTAGTGTTATGTTGTTTGTGGGCGTGATCGTTTATATAGGCACTTTATATATGATTAATGGTTTCCATAAAAGCGATCTGATGTTATTAATTAGTAAACATGAGCCAAGCACAGATCAAGTCATTAGCTGATAAGGCGCTTTGGTACGGGATGCTTTTTTTAGGTACCTATTTACCTTGGCAGATTGCGTTAAATCCAGCTCCGGATATTGATTTAGCGTCAATTCGGGTGGTGATAATTGTGCTATTCATACTATATGTAACCGGTGGGAACTCTTTTGCTAAAATAAGACAGATAGATTCAAAAATAACATTAGGTATTGTGATTTGGTTTGGGGCATTAGCAATTTCTCTGTTCTCGGCCCAAGAATTATTTTGGGGTTTTAAGAAATTAATATTTTTAATTAATATTGCCATTATTTATCCAATATCTTTGTGGGCGTTTGATGACGATAGTAAAACAACTCAATTTATTAAAGTCTTTTTATGGAGCGCTTTGGGCGCATCTGTAATAGCTTTAATACTATTTTTTTCACAGTTTATCGTTGGCTGGGAGGCAATAAAAACTTTTTTAGTTGATAATATAGCTTTTCTTTTTTGGGGTGAGTCATTTGGTTACGAGGTAGTGAGAAATCCCAGCTGGCTGGTAAATATTGGTGGGAGGGATTATTTTAGGGCCTTTGGCTTATTCCCAGATGCGCATACGTTTGCTATATTTTTAGGGTTTGCGCTCCCCTCTTCTATTGGTATTTATTTATGGGAAAATAAAAATAAGTATTTGGTTTTTGCGGGCATTATATTAATAACAATATTTTTTTCGTTTTCGCGTTCAAGTTATATCGGTATTTTGTTGGGGTTAATTTTTACAGCCGCGATATTTAGAAATAAAATAGACAAAAACACAAAAATATTATTATCAATTATTGGGATTTTGACGGTAATCGTCTTGCTATTTCCGGTTGGGCCTATATCAGAAAGATTTTATTCAACTTTCAACTCTTCGGAAAACTCAAACTCTATGAGGTTGGGATATTGGCACCAGGCCTGGGATCTTTTTTTAAAGCATCCTTTATTTGGAGCCGGTTTGGGTAATTTTGCAGCCGAGATTAGTAATAGGGCGTATTACCGTGAGGCAATAAATGTTCATAATAGCCATTTGGAGATATTGGCCGAGGGTGGAATAATTGCTTTCTTGGGGTGGGTTTTAGTATGGCTGTTTTCGTTTAAGGCTTTAATTAAAAAAATAAGAAAAAAAGCAAATTGGTTGAATTTTGCAATATTTTGGTCCTTGGTGTGGTTTGCGGTGGCCAATTTTTTTGAAATCGGGTTATATTCGCCACAAGTAACAACATTATTATTTATTTTTTTAGCATTAGCTCAAACAAAATATCATGCTCCGGAAGAACCAAATAGCAAAAAGGGAGAGTCATACGGATTTTATGTTTAATATTTTTTTAGTCATTTTTTTATTAGCTACCTTTTGTTTAGCCATTAAAAAGGAGTATTGGGCGGTTGTGCTGATACCTCTTTTTTTACCGTTATATTTTTTGCGATTAACTATTATTAATATTCCGACTACTGCGTTGGAATTAGTGATTTATTTTATTTTTGCAGGGTGGTTGGTTGGTAGATACCGTGCTAATAATATAAAATCGATAGTTTGGTTTGAAATTTTTTTTTGGCCGATAATAATTATTTTATTAGGAGTCATGCTATCAATAATTGTTTCAAAAGATACTCGTGTCGGGTTAGGTATATTAAAAGGATGGTTTATCGACCCGCTAGTAGTATATTTATTAATTATTAATATTGTTAAGCTAAAGGGTCAGGTAAGCAAAATATATATAGCGTGGTTTGTGTCTGGGGTAGTGGTGAGTGTAATCGCGTTGTTTTATTTATTAACGGGGTACTTAACATTTGACGGTAGGCTCTCTGCGTACTACTCATCGCCAAATCAGTTGGGGATGTATTTGGTTCCGGCTTTATTAGCTGGATTTGTTTTGTTGAATCGTAATCTTTTCAAGTATAATAAAATTTTAAGTTGCGGTATCGTCGGTGGTTTTTTGGCGATAGTGATATCTTTGTACTATACATTCTCATATGGCGCTTGGTTGGGTCTTTTGTTCGGCTTATGGGGGTTTTTATGGTATCAGTTCAAAGAGCACCGAAATAAAATAATTGTTATTCTTGTTGTGGTGGCCTTGCTGATATTAGGAACTCAATTAGTTAGCGAGAAAATGCAAAATTTAATGAAGTATTCTAGGTCGTCGCTAGAGTCTAGGCTTATTATATATCGATCAGCTTTAAAGATTGGCCAAGATCATTGGTTGCTTGGCATTGGGCCGGGTATGTTCCAACGGTCTTATCTGGAATATCAAAAGCTGTACCCCCCATATTTAGAGTGGTCCAGCCCCCAACCTCATAATATTTTTTTGGCCTTTTGGTTACAATCGGGGCTGGTTGGTTTAGTGGGTTTTGTTTGGTTGCTGCGGTTATTTATAAATGGTGTAGTTGCATATATTAAAAAAAACCAATATAGGAAATTGGTTTTAATAAATTTATCAATTATGATCTATTTTTTAGTTCATGGTATGACTGATACAACCTATTGGAATAATGATTTAGCAATTATGTTTTGGATAATTATAGCTTTAAACTATACAGTAGCCCATCTTGGCGATTGATAAATATTAAGTAATCTTCTTCTGGGGTTAGCAACAAATTAGAGGCGTCAAAATTGGTTGTATAGTCATCTGCGAAAAGAATTCTCGATGATTCTTTTTTTATTAAATCATATTCTACAAAATCATCTCTTGATTTAAAAGCATCTTGATAGTAATCGTCTGGTAGCAGGCTGTCAGGCGGGATATCCTTGATGACAGCACAAAAAATATTTCGTGTGTCTTGGCTGAATATGCATTTATCACTAATAGTGCTAAATGGCAGAGCGTATTTATTCGAGCCATCAATATTCATCGAGTAGGTTTTAAGATTTTTTCCTTGTGCATCCGTGTAAGAGTAGATTAATCTTGCACCGTCTGGTGACAAGGTGGTATTTAAACCATAGAGGTCACTTAAGAGGATTTGGTAGTCTCCAGTCTGGGTGTTGATGCCGTACACTGCTCCTTGAGCTAGCCCGCTAGGAGACGTGATGATGATAATAATGTCTTTGGCTGGCCATGCAATTTGCCAGTCAGTTATTGTAGTATCAAATATTTTTTTTGCGTTACTTAGGTCGGAGTTTGCTATAAAAATACCTCCCGATTTATTGATTTTATCATAGGTTAGATATGCAATTTTGTCTGTATTTGGAGAGAACGTAATTTTGGAAATATTATTACTAAACGGCATTGTTTCGCCAGTATCATAATTAAAGAGATATTTTATAGAATCTCTTCTCTCGCTGAAGGTTGCGATTATTTTTTGGCCATTATATGACCAGGTAGCCGTAGTTAAATCGTTCAATGAGGCATTAGAAATCTTAGCAATATTATTGCCTAATAGGTTTGATTGGAATAAATTTCCGCCACTTTTTGTTAAATATTTAACTGTCCCATCTGAATAAATATAAGGGGCGATAGCTGGTCCGTGTGATAGATAATTGGTCTTTTGATTTTTTTGGATTGTGGGTGGGGTTGGTGTTGGTTGTGCATTGGTGTTTTTATTGCTTCCGGTATTGGTTGGTTCAATATTTATCACAATCAAAAGTGCCAGCAGTACTGTTAAAAAAGTTGTGCTAAGAATGATTAAAAGTTTTTTTGCATTCATAATATTATGCGGAGTAATATGTTACGTCCCAATGATCAGATTCTCTGGCGTAAACATTCCCTTTGGGGTCCTTATAAAGCTTAGCGTTGTCTGACCTTATACCAGAATAAGTGTAATTATTTTCTATATAATTATTTAATTCATTATTTAAAGCATAGTCTACCTTATAGCCGTTTTCATGGCTATATGATCCACTACTATGAACCCCACCAGATTCCGTTCCAGCTGTTATAATGAGAGAGCAGCCACAATTAGCCTTTAGATTTTTGGCTCCGTCTATAGTGGTCTGGCGAATCCCGCCTAAATAGGTGCAATTAATTTGGCCGGCGATGCTACAAGCACTTTTATTAATTGGTATGCCCATGGTAAGTAAATCGGTACGAACCTGCGCGTCATCTGCTAGTGTGTTTCCCGTTGGCACCCAGTTTGTCGGTGGTCCCACGCCACTTGTTGGTATATTAATCAATGTAGGGTCTTTGAGATTTACAATATCAGGGTTAACTGTATTAAAAATTAAATAAGCCAAAAGTAGGAGCAAAAGCCCACCAATAGCCCAGCCAATTACATCTTTAGCGTAATCTATCCGGGCTTTGTTCCCCGCAGATGTTAAATATACAAAACCACCAAAAGCTATGGTAGTAACAGCCACTAGCCCAACAATACTAATTGCAGATATAAACAGTCCTATGATATAGTCGGCTGGTCCAGAAACAGTAGGTGGCATACCGGGCAATGGTTGTTCTAGTGTTGTGACGGCAGTTGCAGTGATAAAAGGGGCTATCAGTAGGAATATTATAATGAAAAATAATAATTTTCTTTTCATTTTGAATTAATAATATTTATTCTAATACTTTTCGAGGCTTCTTCCGATACTCCTTGGGGTTGGTTAACAATCACTTCAAATGTTTTAGATAAGACATTTTGTACAAACCCATCACCAATTGATAATTTGAGGATGTTTGAATCTTTGGTTTGGCTACTAGAAGTACTTTTTCCGCCCAGCTTCCACTCATAATTTAATTCATCTTTGGAGGAAGCATTAAAAAAGTAAGGCATTGCTTTAATCATTATGTCCATGCCTGGCCCCAGTGATATTAAATTACTCAATAGATCGTTGTTGTAGTCATTAAATAGAATAATTTTAGGGCTTGTGATAGGGATGTTTATAGTTTTTGTCGCTAATATGCTAGTTTGTCCTTGGAGTTGCAGTTGTACTTTGTGTGTTAAGTTTGGGCTTTTGGAAGCTGTAAATTCAAAAGTATTTTTGTTTAGTCCTGACAAGTTTTTTTTAAATGTATTATCTAGATACCAATTATAAGTATAATTTGTTTTGGTTAATTTGTTGTTTTTTAAAAGTGCATTAACCGTGATAACGCTCCCCTTGGTTGGTAGGGCTCGCCCCTTATAATCAATTGGTGTAAGCGTTTGGGACGACCAGATTAATGTCGGGTTAATTGTAGCCGCTATTAAAATAGTCGGGATAAAAAGAGAAAGTATTAGTATTATAGTGATAAGTGTTTTCATTTTTTAGTTTGTCTTCTTTTTTGATTTAAATTCGGCAGCACCTAAAATAGCTTCCCCAAGCTTACTTCGTTGTTTAATAAATTCAGAAAGAACAAATAGTGACCAAGTTGGAGAGAATTCACCTAGTCCAGGTATCAATTCTATTAGGAAGGATATACCGAAACGAGTCGACGGAAATTGGTTAAGTCTCATATAACACCAAGCGCCTAGAATGAAACTAGTTGCCAAGTCAATAAGTTTAAGAATAGCAGTTATGTATGGTATTGTGGTTCCAAGCGAGGCAGTTTCCAGCGCTAGCCCAACATAATCAAGAGCATCATTTACAATGCCAATTAAGAATATAAAAAAGAACTCTAATGTTCCAATCCGTTTTTTTTGTGCGGCTGGGGCTTCGCTTGAATCGTCAGTATCTTTTTTCTCATTATCTAATTCTTTGGCCATAAATTTATAAATGGCTTTCGTGGGCTTTGTCCCATTCTTCTTTTGCCTGTTCTATTTCTAGCAATTGTTTAGGGTCGGACGTAATAATTTGATCTTCACTGTATGAAGCCAAAACTTTAATTGCAACGTGCTGTTGCCCAGCGAAAAATAACCCTTCCCCGACGCTTGCTTCAAGTAATAAGTATCTTTCTTCTTGGGTTAGATTAAAAGTTTTGGCGACTACATCAATTGTTGCTGGGGATTGTTTAAGTAAGATTTGCATTGATGAGTTGGTGACAATGGGTTTGCCGTAGGGAGAAGACATAAAGTCGGGAATATCCTGGGTGATCGTGGTAACGCCTAGATAATATTTTCTGGCTCGCTTGGCCGTGCCAAATAAAAATGAAGCACCATCTGGATGTTGCATCATCCACCATGCTTCGTCAACGACTAGAATTCTTTTTTTAAGTTCAGAGCGAATGATATTCCAAATGTAGTGCAATATTATGTACATCGCAATTGGCCGAAGTTCTTCTTCCATGTCTCTAATTGAAAAAACCACCAAACAATTTCGCAATTCAACATTGGAAGGCTGATTAAAAAAAGTGGAATAAGAGCCTTTGGCAAATTTTTCTAGACGAACAGAGATTTGTTTAGCTCCTTCCATATTAGATAAAATCATTTGCAAATCACCCAGCGTAGGGGCAATCGCTTTAGAAAAATCAGAATTTGGCGTGATGTCACGTGAGGCATAAGTTTCAATAATTGCCTTATCTAATATGGCGTCTTCTTCTGGCGTTAGCCCGCCCAACATAATGCGTAAAAGGCCAACAATACTTACTACATTAGATCTAAAAACATCAGCTGGTGATTCATCTTTCGGTACAATTGGTAGGTCAAATGGATTTAAATGATGTGGTGAAGATAGGGATATTTTTATAAAGCTCCCTCCTGTAGTTTCCGCTAAATAACGATATTCATTCTCCGGATCGATAATAATAATATCTGTGCCTAGCATTAAAGAACGCAGGCATTCTAGTTTAACTGTGTAGCTTTTTCCTGATCCAGATTTTGCAAACACCACCATATTAGCATTTTCCATACTAAATCTATCAAATAGAATCAAGGAATTATTATGGCGGTTAACTCCATACATAATGCCCTTGTTTGAGGTTAAGCTAGTTGAAACAAATGGAAAAATACTGGCCAGAGGCAATGAATTCATGCCCGAACCAACATTTAGCTTATCCATGCCAATCGGCAATGTAGATATAAATCCGACATTTTGCTCATAAAGAGCAGGCTTTGAAAATACCATTCTGGTTTCCAGCATTGATCTAATCTCATTTTCTGTGCTATCTAGGTCTTTTGGTGTTTTGCCATAAATCGTTATATACAAGCCGAATTTATAAAATTTTTCTTGGCCTTGCTGTAAAGTATCTCGTAAGCCTTCAACATCTTGTAGTGCGGTTTCTAACAAAGGATCTCTAACTTTCCCTTTCTCCCGTCCTTCGGAAATTTGAGATTGGATCTGCCCCGTTTTTTTTCTTAATGTTGATAAAATAACCGTTGTGTCAGCTGGATGAAAAAATAATGAAATATCTAACTCTTTATCTAGTGTTATTATTGGCGTGAACCAATTTGTAGTTAAATATCGTGGGTACTGAAATATAAATAAAGTACGCGCTAAAGATTCCCCAACTTGTATATAGTTTGGATAAATTTTTAGTGCTGCTGGCGCAATCATTTCGAGAAGTGCCTGCTCTTCTGTTCGCTCAGTGCGATTTGAGTTTTTTGTGTTAAAAAATTGCATAGTTATTGTTGTTTAGGCCTGGCCTTGGCTAGATGTTCTCTGGCTTCCGGATTATATAAATGATAATAGACTTCAGCTAATTCATCATTATTTAAGGGAACGGCTTTGATGCCAACTTGTGATAAGCCAGAAATTATAAAATTTACTCGTTGCCATAGTTGACTCGCCGATTCTTCAAAGGAGATTATTTGTTTTTCATTGTTTTTGGAATAATTGAAAAATTTACCCAAACCTCCTGTTGTGCTTTCAACTGGGGCGAATGGTACAACAATATAAAACATTTGATTCATAATATTGGCAATCCCCGTAAGGTTTTTTATAAAATCTAGGTATTCGGCAATTTGAATTCTTAAAAGTTCGCTTGGTTGTTCGCGACGTTTATTTTCTAATGATTCTAGATATTCAGAAATATCCATACGTCTAGAGGTGATTACAATCTGTAAGGAAAAATCCAAGGAGTTTAAAAAACTTTGGTAAGATCCGGTGATGGCATCTTGTTCTTCTGGTGATTTAAGAGCAAAATTAATCGCCGAAGCCAGTAGAACAGATCGTAGTCCCCCATTTTTGAGGACGACAATATTATTTTTTATATTATTTATATCAATTGTAGATTTTATGTTAGCCATTATTATTTTTTCTTTGCCAAATAAAAAGTTTGGGCTTGGTTAAGTAGCTTATCATTGCTCCGAGTCTAGTTACGAATGATTGTCCTTGAATTTTAACAAATGCGAAGGATATAAACAATGTGGCAATCGGGGCGGATAATGTTAAAAATGCCCAAAATTGTAAATGACCAAAATAATATATGGCGAGAATAATCCCACCACCCAAAAGTAGCCACAAGAATTGTTTGATAGTTAGTTGGCCAACAATTCTGTCTTCCACATCAATAAATTGCGGAACAGGAAACTTTATCATAATTGGCGGTTAATATTTTTTAAATCTATTACATTACCATCAATTCTGGGAGCATTTCGGCTTGGGATTACATCAACTGGTTCTCTGTATTGGTCTTGAGCATCTATGGTGTTATCAGGTGAGTTAAAGATTGGTCGCGAGGTTTCAGGAGTCGGCGTTGGTATGAATTGATCGTCTTGCTTGCCTTGTGGCTGATTATCATCAGCTTCGGCCTTTTTGAAAGCTTCATTAATTTTTTGTTCTATATCCGGAGGTATATATAAAGGCTTTAAATCATTATAAAATTTAAGCAGTAATCTTAATTTATTTTTATCTTTTTCTGATAATTTTAGTGCGTTAGAGTTTTGTCCAGTGTATTGTCGTTGAGCTAAGTCATTCTGTTGGTCTGGGCCATATGTGCGATCGAAATCGGCCAACCAATTTGTTGTTGTCGGCGGTACGGGTTCTTTGTCACCACGTAATAAAATAGGAGATTTTCCAATAGGCTGGTTGTTCTCTTTCATGGCTTCGATTATATTTTGAGCAATTTCCGGCCATACTAAAACAGGGGTAGTCTGATATTTAATATTTATTGCGTCTTCAATATCGATGCCAATATCGAAAGCAGTTAATAAATGATTTTTAATTATTTTGAGCATTTCATTTATATCATATAGGCTTAAGGCCTGCAGTTTAAGAGCAATCAGTATATTGATATAGTCATAAAATATTTGTGGGTTAACTTTTTTGACAGCAATAAAACTACGCATAACCTTTTCCAAGTCATTAGCCATTTTCCAAGCATCTGCATAGACTCGGTGTACCAATAAATCTCTCGCTTCTTCTTTTATTTGAGCTAGCGTTAGCTGGCTATTAAATTGTGCTTCTGACAAGTTATTTATGTCCATGGTTGTGTTTATTGATTATTTTTTGGTCGGGTTACCTTCGTATCGGTCTACTATTTTTGTGATAAATCCATTTATAATTTTAGCTTGGGTTTGGTCCGTTGTCTCAATAGTTGTGGCATATTCTGTTAATTTATTTTTATTTTGATAAAGCGTTCTAAGTGTTCTCATTTGGAGTCTACCAACTTGGTCGTTGTGTGTGCCAGTTAATATTTTGCCTAAAAATACTTTGCCAGAATCGCTTAGTTGTCCGGACGGTTTCATTTTTTTAATATCGTTGCCAGCGCTATCTTTCGTGATCTCAGTCTCGTAGCCAAAGAAAGTATCTGGGTGAGCAATGGTGGCAAATTTTTGAGGCTCCAGCTCCGACATTTTATTTTTAATTGTCAGTAGCCTTTTATCGTCGTTTTCTTGTATAGCATAAGAACCAGTTTGTTCATCCCATTTGCTGATACCAGTTAAATTATAGCTTCCAGCGGACATAGCCAAAGAAGCCATGGATGTGGCAATTTCTCCGGATCTATTGCCAAAGTTTTTAGTTAAGTATTTGCTGACTTCTTTGGGTGTGTACTCAGCTATTTCACCTTTTCCAACTAGTGCTCCGAAAAAGGCATTAAGTGAGTTTTTTTCCGCTGCCAAAAGTAGTAATGGTTCCAAGTCTTTTTTATCTGATGAGCGCGCTGCTTGTACTATTTGTTCTTCCTTGTTTAATTCTTTGGCTAGCTCATCCTTTCGATTAGCAATAGCTTGTTGTTGGCGGTAAGTGGCAAAATGGGTTCCCTTCCCCCTTGCAAAGGCCACAGGATGCTGTAGGTTTGAAAATATATCTTCAATGGTCCCTTGGGCTGTTCCAAAAGAAGTGGAATTTGATTTCTTTTTTGTTTCCGCCCAAGCGCGAGACCAAGCAGTTGGGCTAAGTAGCATTGGCGATCTATCAATCGCTCTCCCAGCGAAAGATACTCCCTTGGCTGTTTTGCCCCAGCCTTTGTCGCTAAGAACCCCTGCACCTTTGTTTAGTAAGTTAGAAGTTTTAAATTTATCTAAAGGTGTGGGCGTTCCTTTGGCTAGCCATCTATCAGCCATTCCTTTGCCTCCTGTGTACATACTTTTCCCTAGTTTTAGTGCGCCGTCAGCTCCATAAACACCAGTTTTTTTAGCAATAAATAAAGAAGCTATAGACATGCCAACAATAGCGACGTACTGAAATATAATAGTGGGGTTAGCAAAAAAAACTGTTGTTGAGGCATCCAGTCCAGTAGTGTTGGCGCCGATTTGTAGTTCCGTACCAATAACATCGAGTTGGATAAGCCTAATCACTAAATAAAGCATAAAAGTATAAATTGGTGCGAAAAAAGTCCAGCTCATAAATTCGCTCCACCACTTGTCCCAGTATTGTTTAGTGGATGGCAATGCCCACAGAAGCCAAGTGATGGGAGAAAAAATTAACAAAATCCATAAATAAATTACTCGTATAATCATAAATATGGCACCAGCAATAATAGTAAATATTAATACTAGAAGAACGGCGTTAGCCATAAATAAATTAAGCACCTGATCAAAGGTGGCAACTATAGCACTCAATGCTTTTGTATACCAAGCATCATTTGGTTGCCATAAAGAATAAATTTTTCCACCGAACGAAATCATATCGGAAAAATTGCCAGGTACGGCTGATACAAAACTTTGAGTTATAACTTGGGAAAAATCGATAATTGGCGTAACTAAAACAACGCTAAAATTAATAAGCAGTGCAGCGATAATCATTTTCGGGATAATTTCTTTAGCTTTGCTGGCGTATGGCTCAATGCGCAAAATTAAGGCAAAAGCAACGATAATTATTGCAACAATAAATAATAGATTTGTGACATCTCTAACAATTCCTGCTCCTTCCCTTACAATGGACGCTGTGCTTATCCCTCCAATGTTCAGTGATAAATCAAGTAACTTTCCCGATAAAACGAGTATGGCAGTTAATACGTATTTAGAGAGAATTAAAAACCATTTTGTAATTTGGAGTATCGGTTGGAATAATAATGAAGCCGTTGCTCCAAGTTCCTCTGCTCCATTGGCGCAAAAAGGAATTGAAAATAAAAAAGTGGTCAACCCACCGGCGACTAAACCTTTTAATTTAATTTTTTTATTAAATAAATTCAATATTTTTATAAATTAAATAATCGATCAATCAGACTACCAATATCTAAATCTTGATAAATCCCGCAAATACTTGTAAGACTAATACCAGTTGCTCGTACTTTTTGAGACAATAAGTCGTCTGTTATAATTTGCTGACAAAATGCTTTAGGGTTGAAGACGTTCTGACATAAATTCTCACCAGGATAATAACTATCAATATAGCCACAAATATCTACATTTTCCAATTGGTTTATAATACTGTCATAGACTGAGTCCCACCAATTTAGGTTAGACGTAGTTTGTGGTCCGCTTATTAAATCACTGCTTGGAGCGGGCAATGTTTCATTTTTAGTAATTAAATTTGACGATCCTGGTGGCTTAATTGCAGTTGTTGGATCTGCATAGTTTGGGGTTACGGCTGCAAGAATCTGCCCCTCCGCAACAGCATCTCGGCCGGATTTAATTTGTGCACCAGAAACAAGAATTTCATTTTTGCTAGGATCGCTGGCGGAAGGGATTTTTATTGATTTATAACCATTATTAGCTAGTGCTTCTGCTTCGGCGGCTGCCTTTGCTTTTGTAGCGATGGCGTTGGTGGCAGTTTCAAGATAATAACTACGGCCTTCGGCATTGTTCTCTGGTTTTCCAACCGTATCTAAAAAGTAAGACAGTGAGCCTCCTTGGGATGGGTCCATTAATGACGCAAAAGTTGGTGTAGTAAATGTATCTGCTGTTGGTATATTTTCGTCAGCAGATCTGTTTAGTGAGTCACCAATTTCTTTAGCTCGCTTAAGAATCGCGGTTTGAGTAGCTGGGGATACAACGGGTATTTTATTTGCGGGGTTGGTAATTTGGTTAGTGCTATAATTTTCTGCTTCTTTATTCGGTACTTGTCGTAATGTTTCGTCGTAGTTAGTAATAATCCCGCCAGAGGCTACATATTGGCGTTGGATTGCGTCTGCTAATTTGCCTAGGTCTCTTTTTGCCTGTTCATCGCGAGCAATGTTTTGTAGGTCGGTTATTGTTTGGGCAGAATTTCTGACTATATTTACATCTAGCGCAATACTTGTTTGTAAGTTAGCTTTAGTTGTACTAACTTTAGCTTGAATATTTGTTAAATCATTTATGGAATTTGTAAGTTGGTCTATTCTTGTAGTTTGACTTGATGTACGATTAGCAATAGGTATAGCGTTTAAAGGTGCCAGCTCTGCTCTCATCTCTCCGAGTCGCTTCGTGATATTATTTGCAGTTTGGGTAAGAATGTCACTTAAATCGGTTGATGTTCCGGGAATTTTTTGAGTTTCTGTCACGGTTACGTTTTGAACTGTTTCAGATGTTCCGTCTGGAGTGATATTCCCCGAGATGTAGCTTTGGATGTCGGCATTTTTATCGGTGTCAGCAATGTCTTCTACTTTTTTGACTGTATTTACCGTATCAACTGTTTTAAGAATAACATTCTGGGCAATTTCCATAATATTAACTGGCACATTAGCTAGAGCATTTCTTTGCCAAAATAAAATTGGTATGCCTATTGCAATGAAGAAAACAATTAATATTCTGTTGTATCCTCCCCTAGTCATTGGTATTGGTTAAGTTATATTTAATTTTTATAATATCCGTTTTGCTTTTTAAATAATTTGAAAATGGTGCTAGTAACTGAATTTCTTTATAAAAATTATCTAATGTTTCGGGGTTGCTCTTAATATCACGCAAGTTTATAAATGAATCAATTATTGGTTGCATGATGCCAATAGATAATTTATGAATTAATTTTACTTCCGAAGGCGCAGATATCTTTTTGAGCATCGCTTGGCTGTCTTGCATCGCTTTTATTATTTCATTCAACTTTTTATTATCACCGGCTTGGGCATCTTTAATCATTTGCTGGTATATCATAGCGTCTTTTAGCAAAGCTGGAGTTTGGCTTTGGGAAAAATAATTTTGGATGGCAGTCGCGCTAGATTCGGTGGTTATAATTATTTCGTTATCAGAAGGGATAGTCAAAATTTTGTCACTTGGAGATTTAGCGGTTGGGCTATATCCATTAGCTATTTCTTGACCGTCTTGATATCCATCTCCGTCAGTGTCTGGATCATTGGGAGATGAATTAAAAATTAATTCATCAGTATTGCTTAAACCGTCATTATCGGAATCGGCATTTAAGTCTTGTGTGTTGGTCGTAGAGTTGACTATGGGTTTTAATGCGTTTTGCGCTGAGGCAGAGTTGTATTCAAACGTTGACGAAGTCGTGGGAATTTGGCTGTGCTGTTGAAAAAATAAACCAATTCCAACACCTGCAGCTAAAAGAATAACCGTTTTATAAAAACCGCCACTTCCTGATAAAAAACGCAGCTTTTCCATTAAAACTATTTTAGCATATTTTCTGTGTCAATACTACATTAAATATGGGGAAAAGTTTGGCTTAAAAATCAATGCCACAATCTAGTGTTTCGTAGTCGTAAATATAGTTATTTCCATTGGCTTGATCTTCACAGCTTGGCAGGCAAGGGACGGAATCACAACAGGGTTCGTCACAACAGAATGCATAAGTGTTTATACCGTTTTGTAGGTTATTGGGATTAGGGTCGTCATAGCAAACTGGCCCTATGCCACCAAAATTACCTGTTTCGGCTTCTTGGTCAAGCATATAATTTAGAATATCGTCGCTAATGTCCTCATTTTCAATATCAATTAAAATTTTATTTAAACTACCAGCAAGAGTGGTTTGCAAGTTATTTCCTCTATTCATAATTGTTAAAATATCTTGGAGCTCTGGTCCATAAGTCGGGTCAGATATTGATTGGACCGTTGAGTCTAGGTTATTTACATGGTTGTCTTCTGGATATTTTTGCTTTAATGCTTTGGTAGTCTGTTTGGCAGATGCAGAATCACTAAGATTAACCTCAAAATTAATTGAGTCTAATAATATTTGCCCAACTTGCTTAATCAAGCTTGGTGATTGGTTATTGGTTATTTGTTTTTCGGTTGACGAAGTAAGGGAATTATTTTTTGGAGTGATTTTTGTGGTTTGAGTATTTTTTTGTGTTTGGCTTGTGGTAATCGTTGGAGTCTCAATTAAAATATTACTTGGCTCTGAATTTTCCACTACTGTGCCTTGCTGGGTGACGGATAAATTAATATTTTGTTTGGCGCGTTGGTCATAATAAAAAGAGCCAAACATTAAAAGCATTGCTAAAATAATAATAGACAACACTTGCAACTTTAGCTTTATGAAATTAATTTTCTCAAAATTACTCATAGGTTTATTATACTATTAATAGGCTAAGTATCCAGTAATTTTTTTCCACAGACTAACACTGATTTCTTGCGGGCGAGTTTTTTGATTAATACCTAATTTGTTAAATATTTCTATAATGTCATTTTTAGACAATTCAAGTTTAGATGACAGGTTATTAATCGCTAATTTCCTGGGCTGGGAGAATCCAGCGCGAACTATTTTGAAAAAGTCAGTTCGTTCTTTTTCGTTTTTTTTGACAATGTTAGTTATTTGAAGAATGGCTGAGTCCACTTTTGGTATAGGGTTAAATGACTTTTTCTTTACGGTTAAGCAATATGTTGGTTCGCTAAAATATTGGGCAGATACGGCAAGCAAGGTGAGATTAGGCGTTGATCCACAAATGCGCTCAGCTACTTCTTTTTGTAACATCAAGGTCATCTGTTGAGGCGGGTTAGGGTTTTCTAGTATTAGACGTAATAAGTAAGCGGTTAAGTAGTATGGTATGTTGGCCACAACTTTATAGGACGACAAAGTAAGGGTTGGAAAAATTTTTAATATATCTCCCATTATGATTTCTAGGTTTTCGTGGCCTTGAAATTTTTTTTGTAGTTTTGGAATTAAAGTTTGATCTTTTTCAACCGCAATAACTTTTTTTGCACGATTAATAATTTCTTGGGTTAAAACCCCATAGCCAGGTCCAATTTCTAAAATTGTGTCCGATGGCTCTATATTGGCTAGTTCAATAATCTTATTTGATACTTCTGGGTCATTTAGAAAATTTTGTCCTAGATGTTTTTTTGTTGGCATCATAAAATTAAAATAATTCAGATATTTTATATTCTAGTAAATGTTGCGGTAGGTCGTATAAAAATCGTGACGGTAAGTTGACTTGAGTTTGCCCAAACATCATTCTTCTTCTGGCATAAGACAAAAATACTCTTTTTTTGGCGCGAGTGATACCGACATAGCATAGCCTTCTTTCTTCTTCTAGCTCTTCTCGATTTAACATAGAAATCCCGTGCGGTAATATCCCCTCCTCCATGCCGACCATAAATATTACTTCAAATTCTAGCCCCTTGGCAGCGTGTAGCGTCATCAAGTTTACAAGATCTTTTTTTGTTTCTACTTCGTCTTGAGCCTGGATAAGAGCGGCTTCTTCTAAAAAAGTAACCAGTCCATCAAGTGGTGGGTGTTCCTCATATCGGCTAGCTACTGACAACAACTCTTGAACATTTTCAATTCGAGCTTCTGCGTCGGGAAAACTTTTGTGTA
>PFDW01000032.1:19030-23423 GCA_002793835.1 Candidatus Portnoybacteria bacterium CG10_big_fil_rev_8_21_14_0_10_36_7
TTCGTATTCTGTCATGTTGATAATTTGCACAATTAATTCACTAAGAGTTGATGTCCGGGCAATTTCGTATAATTTATTTTTTATATTTAAAAATTTGTCTGCTTTAGTTTGCTGATTAGTCGAAAGCGGTTGTTTAGTTAAAATTTGCTCTTGCAAAACTTTCCCAATGCCTCGGGGCGGAATATTAATTATTCTCAATAGACTTAAACTATCATGAACATTTGCTGTTAATCGCATGTAGGCTAAAATATCTTTAATTTCTTGTCGTTCATAAAATTTTATTCCTCCAATGATTTTGTAGGGTAGGCCAGATTCGAGAAACGCTTCTTCAAGAGCGCGCGATTGTGCGTTGGTTCTATATAATAGAGCTACATTTTTGAGGGGAATCTGTTCGTTGTCCTGAAGACTTTTTATCTTTTCTGCGATTAGCGACCCCTCTCCCCTCTCATTAGATGCTTCAAAAATTATTATGGGGTGTCCTGTTGGATTTTCTGTCCAAAGTTTTTTTTCATGTCGGGCCATGTTTTGGGAAATTATTTGATGGGCAGCGTCTAAAATGTTTTGTGTAGAACGATAGCTTTGTTCCAAAATAATTACTTTTGTGTTGGGCCAGTCTTTTTCAAAATTTAAAATATTTCGGTAATCTGCTCCACGCCAAGTATAAATTGATTGGTCAGAGTCTCCAATAACAAAAATATTTCCATTCTTCTTTGCTAGCAGTTTAATTAAAAGATATTGAATATAATTAACATCTTGATATTCATCAACCAAAATATAGTGAAATAGGTTGTGGTATTTTTCTAGTAATTTATTATTAGTTGTTAGGGCATTAACCAGGATAACTAATAAGTCATCAAAATCTACGGCGTTATTTTTTTCTAGTTCTCTTTGGTACGCTATGTATGCTTTAGCAACATTTTCTTCATGAAAATTATTTGCTTTTTCAAAATATTGCTTGCTATTAATTAATTCGTTCTTGGCTTGGCTGATAGTTTCTAAGGCAGTCGCAGGCTTTAAGGTTTCGGACGGTATTTGTAAATCTTTGAGAATTTTTTTCATAACAGTTGAAGAGTCTTTGCTGTCGTAAATTACAAAATCACCTTTAATTTTTAAGGCGGTGGCGTTTATCCTAAGTAATTGGGCGGCCAAAGAGTGGAAGGTACCAATACGAGGCATTAAGGCCGAAGGAGCTTTTAAGAGTCGTACAATTCTTTCTTTCATTTCTTGGCTGGCCTTGTTGGTGAAAGTTACAGCCAGAATATTTTCGGGCTTAATGCCTTTGTGTATTAAATAAGCTACTCGGTGAGTGAGTACTTTTGTTTTTCCTGAGCCAGGGCCAGCTATAATTAAAACTGGTCCTTCTGTAGTTTCAACCGCTTCTTTCTGCTGTAAATTTAGGTCTTTAAATAAATCGTCCATAGTGTATATTATAGCTTAAAGAGTTGCGTTTACCAATTTTGACGATAAAGATTATTGTTGGTATAATCTCTTAATAAATTAATGAAGAGGTTTTTGATTTTGTTTTGGCACAAAATAAGGCAATTAAATGGTCTTAAATTGATTAAGAGTATTCGTTTATCAAGCCAGTTTATTTTGGCTATTTTTTTGCTAGCGATTGTGATATTCGCGAATTCTGCTCCAAGACAAATCTTTTTAGGTAAACTTGCTCTCGCTAACACTCTAGGATTCGAAGACGAAGGTGCGTTGATAGCAGAAATGGCTTTAATTGAATCGAGTGAAGAGATATCAGCTGATCAATTAAGCGAAAATGCGTTCTCTACTCAAATAGATGTTGTTGATCAAGTTGGTGGAGGAGATTTTTTAAGCGAAGAATTAGAAATAGACGTGCCATCATTAGATGATAGCGCTTTAGTTTCAAATGATTCTCCGAATGGCGAATTTGTGTTATCTCCCAATGGGCGTAAAGAAATATTTACCTATGTTGTTCAATCAGGAGATAGTGTTGGTGTAATCGCTGAAAAATTTAATATCAGCGTTGCAACAGTTATTTGGGCGAATGATTTAAAATCCAATGGATTTATTAAACCAGGTCAAGAATTAATTATTTTGCCGGTCACGGGAATTAGATATAGGATATCCTCGAGAGATACTTTGTCAGCGATTGCTAAAAAATATAAAGCAGATATCGGGAGGATTAGAGAATTTAATAATATTTCCGAGGAAGACAAATTAGCTATTGGTGATTATTTAATTATTCCAGATGGTAAAATACAGTCTGTCTCTGTCGCCTCCTCAAGGTATGCCGTTGTACCAGCAAGATTAAGAGCATTTGTGGGTGAAGTAAAACAATTGGATGATTACTTCATATTCCCCACAACTGGTCGTATCACTCAAGGGCTACACCCAACTAACGCTGTTGATATTGCCAATCCTTCGCGTCCGCCCATTTATGCGGCAGCAGCTGGTGTCGTGACTATCGCTGATGTCTCTGGTTGGAATGGAGGTTATGGTAAATACATAAGAATCCATCATCCCAATGGAGTTGGTACAGTGTATGCACATTTTTCAGAAGTTTATGTACGAACAGGTGAAACAGTCGGACAGGGTCAAATTATTGGTAAAATGGGTAGCACTGGTAATTCAACCGGTGCGCACTTACATTGGGAAGTAAGAGGTGCAACTAATCCCTTAGCCCGTTATCGCTGATATTGAGTCAAATTTTCTTTTGGCCGATATTGTAAGGCCTCAGCAATATGCTGGGGTTTTATTGTTTTTGAATTGTCTAGGTCGGCAATTGTTTGGCCAATTTTTATTATCTTAAAAAATGATCTAGCTGATAATTGGAGTTTTTTGGCTGCATTTTTAAGTAATTCCAGCGTTTCGTTTGGTAGAGAACAAAATTTCTTAATTTGTTGGTTTGTCATTTCTGCATTAGTAAAAATTGAGCTATTGCTAAATCTTTCTTTTTGTTTTTTGCGGGCGTTAATTACTCTGGCCCTTGCTATATGACTTTGTGGTTCGCCCGACTCATCTAAAAATTTATCAGATTTTACTGGAGGAACTTCTAAATGGATATCAATTCTATCCATAAGTGGTCCGGAAATTTTTTTTGAATACTTTGTGATTTGACTAGGACTACAAGCACATTGTTTAACAGGATCAGATAAATAACCACATGGGCATGGGTTCATCGCTCCAATTAAAATAAACCTAGCGGGATATTCAACTGTGCCAATGGCACGGGAAACTGTGATTCGTCCATTTTCAAGTGGTTGGCGTAATGCCTCAAGTACAGATCGGCTAAACTCTGGCATTTCATCAAGAAATAATACCCCTCTATGTGCTAGGGTAATTTCTCCTGGTCGAAGATTTGTTCCTCCTCCTGTGAGCGAAACAGTCGAAGCCGTATGGTGAGGTTTTCGAAATGGTCTGCTGGCTACTATCGGTTTAGTTTTATCTAGCAAGCCAGCTAAACTAAAAATTTTAGTAATTTCTAGCGTTTCTTCCTTCTCTGATGGTGGCAAAATTGAAGCAAAGCTTTGCGCTAGCATTGACTTCCCGCTTCCTGGTGGCCCTAGCATTAAGATATTGTGGCCACCGGCTGCAGCAATTTCCATGGCGCGCTTAGCATGTTCTTGCCCAATTATAAATCCGAAATCAAGTGCAGTGATATCTTCGGTTTGAAAGTCCTCTATCTCGGTTTTGGGTTGCGGGTTAATGATTTTATTTTTTTGCAAATGATCACAAAGGTCAATTAAATTTTCTACCGGAATTATTTCGATGTCAGTTATTAAAGCGGCTTCTGGTGCGTTATCTTTTGGCAAGAAAATTGTTTTGTAATGGTTACGTTTGGCAAATTCTGCAATTAAAAGCGCCCCATTAATGGGGCGTAGTTTTCCGTCTAAAGATAATTCACCGACAAAGATTTTATTTTCAAGTGCCTCAGCAGAAGCTAACTGCCCAGAACTTAGTAAGTAAGCAATGGCAATTGGTAAATCATAAGCCGAGCCATTTTTTGGTAAGTCAGCTGGGGCTAGATTGACAATTACTCGTTGGTTAGTCCGTTGCGGAGGCGTAGCGCCAATATTTTTAATGGCCGATGAGACTCGTTCTTTGGCTTCCTTAACAGCTGTGTCGGCAAGACCAACAATTTGGAATGAGTGTAAGCCTTGCGACGAATCAATTTCTACTTCAATGAGCCTTGGTTCAATACCGATTATTGCAGTAGAAATAACTTTTGAACTCATTATATTTTTCCGCGGTGGCCAACAGTTTTACACTTCATGCAGGTTTTTACATCCGGATAAATATCTAGTCTTTTTTTTTCAATCGGTTCGTTGCAAATTTCACAAGTGCCGTAGGTGCCTTGTTTTATTTTATTTAGTGCTTGGTTTACTGCTTGCAAACGAAGTTCAAGCGCGTGTTCAATCGG
>PFDW01000023.1 GCA_002793835.1 Candidatus Portnoybacteria bacterium CG10_big_fil_rev_8_21_14_0_10_36_7
GCGTACAGCTCAAAGGCGCGGCGAATAATAACCGATTTCTTTTTGTCCGCTTGCCTACCGCGCGAAGCGCGGCATATAGGGTAGGAAGCGACTCGTCCTTGCGTTAGCAAGGAATCAAAGCCCGCAAAACTTCATTCCTTATTTGAAAAAAATTACGCGCGCCCTCTGAAAAGAATTGAAAGAAATTTTTTGAGCTTTGGCCGCCGTTAGGCGGCGAGTCGCTGGGGTGAGGATACCGCGAGCGAAGCGAGCGGCACTCTTTCGTTTTCCATGAATTTTTGATAAAGTAAGTTCGAGCTTGGTTGTATAGATACATAAGTAAATAGCGATCTCAAATAAAAAATATTGCTAGGTTTAAATTAATAAGTTTATAAAAGTATTATTTGAAACTGTACCGATTATCTTTGGTATACTATTGTCATATTTATTCTGGCAGAATAATTTGTTGCTATTAACGATTTATCTTATTTTAATAGTAGGGCTTATTATGTATCATAAAAATAAAAATGTTCATAATTTTTGTATATGGTATTGTAATTGGTGTAATTGTTGAAGTTGTCGGCACTTAAATCAGTGGATACCAATCTTTTAGTAATTCTGATTTTGGTGGAATCCCAATTTGGTTGCCTATAGCCTGAGGTTATGGTTTCGTAGCTATGAAGAGAATTGCTTTTGTGCTAAAAAGTTTGTAGATTCTAAAATAAGCCAGTCGATTTACATAAAAAATAAAGTGCAAATTTTTTTTGGATGACTATTTATTATAACTGGTCATTTTTTCATTTTTCATAATATTTTGTGTAGTATAGTTATCCACAGACAAACTTGCAAAAATATGATATAATTGATGTGTAGCCAATGAATAAATACATTGAGCAAAAGAGAGGGGGTGAGCTGGAATAATGACAGCAATATTAGATGCGACAAGGTTTGCATTCGAGAGTCTTTGGATGTCCTTCGCGGATTTCCTACCGGTGATTCTTGGGGCCTTAGTCGTTTTTTTAGTGGGTTGGGCTATCGCAATATGGTTAGGCCGTCTAATAACTTTGATTCTTAAGACAATTAAGCTCGATGAAGTTTTGGAAAAAACTGGTTTGGGCAAAATTTTAGAACAAGGAGGAGCGAAAATCGAAGTCGCTAATTGGATCGGATTATTAGTTAAGTGGTTTTTCATATTTGTGTTCTTAATGGCTTCAACTGATATATTAGGTTGGAGTGATGTGACTGGTTACTTAAATACAGTAGTTAGTTATATCCCTAATGTAATAGTAGCGGCGGTAATTGTTATCGTAGCTGCTTGGGCAGCCGGTGTTATGCAGAAAATAGTAGCTGCAGCAGCGGGTGCGGGTCAAGCTAAGGCAGGTGCATTTGCGGCTGCTTTAACAAAGTGGGCTATATTGATTTTTGGTTTAATGGCAGCATTAAGTCAATTACAAGTAGCGCCTGGCCTAATTCAAACATTAGTCACGGGATTTGTAGCAATGCTTGCTATCGCAGGTGGTTTGGCTTTCGGTTTGGGAGCCAAGGATCAAGCGGGCAAGTTTATCGATACTTTGAGGAAAGAAATCTCAGAGTAATTATTTTGTTCTCTAAGCAAAAACCCCCATTAAGGGGTTTTTTGCATTAAAGTTTAGTTTAAAGGATGCTTTCGGGGTCTATATCGATATCCCAGCCTTTCGGTATGTTGCTTAATATATTATTACGAACTTTAATATCTGTAAGCTTATTTTTAATGATGATGTTGTATTGATAATAGCCCTTTAATTTAGCAATAAAGGCCGGTGCAGGGCCAAGTAGTATGAAATCACTTTCTTTAATTAAAAGCCTGTCTCTAAGCTCTATAATACGTTTTAATAGTATGTCCGCGTTTGAGTGCGCCTGTTTTTCATTCGAATTACGATAACTAAGTTTAATCAGCTGTGAAAAAGGTGGCCATGAAAGTAATTTACGTGTCGCTATCTCTGCTAGATAAAAGTTTTTAAAATCATAATTTACAATGGCCTTAATTAAATAGTGCTCAGGAAAATTTGTTTGGATAAGGATGTCTTTATTTGTCATTTGACAGAGCTTGTTAATTATTTGCCATGTTTTTTCACCAGATTTATAGTCAGGGAAATGCAACAGTGAATCAGCGCTAATAACTCCTATGAGATTAACGTCGTTTATATCATGGTTGAAAATCATTTGAGTAGCTACAAGGATTTGCCCAAAGTCAGAGTTAAACTTTTCAATAATTTCACGCTGGCTTGTGGCCGAAACAGCATTATCACTGTCTAGGATCAAGATTCTATCTGCTGGTAGTAATGAACTTAATTGATCTTTCACTTTTTGAGTACCGCCTCCTACAATTCTTAGCTTATGGCTTTGGCATTCAGGGCAAATTGATGGTGGATTTTCTCTATGGCCACAATGATGGCAAATTAATTCATTGTTGTTGTCATTGTGTAATATTAATGCTGTAGTACAATTCATACATTTTATAACATTGGCGCAGTCTTGGCACCAAATAGCATTTCCTGAGCCTCGTCTATTGATAAATAGAATTGTATTCTTCTTTTCTGCGTGATTTTTAATGATTGCATTTGATAATGTGTTGCTCAATAGAGAATAATTTTTATTTTTAATTTCTTCTTTATTATCAATTATTTGTATATTTTTTTTAAGTTTTAGTTTTGGGTTTATCTCAAGGTTCAATTGGTTATTGTCTGATAGAAAAGCTGATTCGATTGATGGAGATGAACTTTTTAAAGTAACGTTACATTGACTATTTTTTTTTAATAATTGAGCAATTCTCTTCGTGTTATAGCGAGGAGCTTGTTCTGAGGATTTGTAGTTTGGACTTTCTTCATTTTCAATAATAATTGCGGCCTTAGGAGTAATTGGAGAGAATATTGATTGGCGTGTCCCAACTATATTACCAGCTTGATTGTTTCTAATTTCAGACCATGCTGCGAAGAATTTTTTTGGTGTAACTCTACTAGATATTTCAGTTATTTTATTTGACTCTCTCAAACCTTTAACATTTGGTAGCTGATTAAGCGATGGCATAATTTGCAAAGTTTGAGCAATGAGTTTTTTGCTAGAAACAATAATTTTAGAATAGTATTTTGAATTTGGAAGCATTAATTTGAGGAACAAACCTAATGGTTCAAAATAGTATTCAGAAAGTTGTTGAGCTAGCACAAGTTGGTGAGGTCGGAGTGCATTTTTAGAGTTTATTTCAATAACACTTTTGAGCTGGAAAGCGTTAGACTTCAGATTAATTTTTCTTTCAGCAATGGGGACGTAGGCTAACACAACTGCAAATGATTTTCGTTTAAATAATGGCACAGAAATAATAGATCCAGGCGCTATTTTTTCACGGAAAAAATAGCTAAAAATTTGCGAGTCTGGCAGTGGAATTTTCGTAATAGGAGCGGCATCAATTATGAACATTTTTATCTTTAAATGAGTTATAAGCCATAGCAATGATCATAATCATAACTGCTCCTGTTAGACTAAGAAGTAAGTCATTCGCTGTGTCTGGGCCATCGCCAAGTCGATGTGATCCAGTGAAATAATCCTCAAGATATTCTTCAATTTCATAGATGGACCCCAAGCAAGTGGTTGTGAAAATTGAAAATAAATATATCCCGATTTTAGGTAGTGAAATTTTGCTAGATAATGATAAATTTTTGATGAATGAATAAGCAACCATTGTGGCGGCAGCCCCACCAATAAAATGTGCCCACTGGTCATACGAGGCAATATTTTGATAGTAAAGATTTATATCACCAATTGCATCAAAATATAGGCTTATTGTGATAGCAATCATTGCCGAGTTGTTCAGTGATCTAGTGGTTAATTTACTCGATATAAATGAAATAATTTCTATGCCTAGCCACGCAACGGAAAGTGTCAATATCAACCCCGCCCAAGTGAAGGAGAGCGGGAAGTGTAATATACTAAAATTATTAAGTAGTTCAAATATTAGTAAGCCAGACAATAATAAGCGATAAAGATATTTTAGTGATAGTCTCATTGCGTAATTATAGTTCCTAATATGGTATAATTCAAGCATATGAAGGAAACTATTTGTGGTGTAAAAATTGATGCTGTGAGCGTGGCAGATATATTGATGTTGGTGGATGGCTTTATGGGGAAAGAAGGTGTTGCTCATATAGTCACTGTAAATCCAGAGTATATCGTAGAAAGTGTTAGGAATCCAAAATTTTTGGATATTATAAATAAGGCTGATCTTGCAGTAGCTGATGGAGTTGGGCTAATTATAATGTCAAAAGCTCTTGGCGGTCATTTACGAGAGAGAATTACAGGAGTGGATTTAATAGAGGCTATAATAAAAAAAAGGAATGGGACAACATTTTTTTTATTAGGAGCAGATGAAGCTTCGGCAGGGGGTACGCTCAACTATTTTAAAACTAAATATCCAAGCAATAGATATGTTTATTTGGCGGGGCAGGATGCGAATGACAACAGACTAGCGGTTGACTCTATTAACCGAAGCGATGCAAGCGTGCTATTTGTTGCGTTCGGAAGTCCGAAGCAAGACGAGTGGATAGATTATAATAAGTTAGCCTTAAAGAAGATAAAATTAGCGATAGGAATTGGGGGAGCTTTTGACATAATTTCAGGAGTTAAGAATCGTGCTCCTGTTGTGATGCAAAAAATGGGAATCGAATGGTTATGGAGACTGCTACTAGAACCAAAAAGAATATTACGAGTCTTAAATGCCGTCGTCATATTTCCGTTAATAATAATACTAAAGATTAATAAACATTGATAAAGATTAATGCATAATATCGTTGCAAATACGAGAAATAAATTGCTTAAAATGGTGATTAAGGCAAAAATAATATTTTATAACTTAGGTGGCGCAGTATTTGTTTTGACTTTTTACGGAGTTAAAGTAATTGTGAAATAAATTTAGTGTAAACGATGAAAATATAGTAATTTTTTCTTGGTTGTGGATAACTAGGTATTTACTTTTCAAATATTTCAGTTAATATTTGGATATAAACATTCAAGAATTACTGTTTTAGTTGGGCTGATGAAATGATTGTTTAAAAAGTCGAGATTAAATCATTGCCCCTCGGGATTATTTTTTTTCGAATCAGAATTGATTGAAAATTTATAATAGTTGAGCGTTGGGTTCTTTATTAATTGTACTTTGATAAATACCAAAGGAGGGTAAATATTTTTTAGGAGGCGTCGTTACCTGAGGCGACGTTAATTAAGACGGAGAGGCAGTCGATTATTCGGCTGACTTTACAAAAAAACAGCGGGCTTTAATAACTAAAAAAATCGTAATTATTTTTTTGAGATTTGCAAAGCCCGTTTTTTTATTACAATATATTTGTATGGTCTTGGGCCTATAGTTTAATGGTAGAATGACTCGTTTGCAATGAGTAGATGGCAGTTCGATTCTGCCTAGGTCCACCAAAGTT
>PFDW01000046.1:0-11775 GCA_002793835.1 Candidatus Portnoybacteria bacterium CG10_big_fil_rev_8_21_14_0_10_36_7
TAATATTTTACCTCGGCTAATTGAAAGCGCGCCAGATATAGAGTGGTATTTGTTTTATAACGATAGAAACGAGTTGAAGAAAAAATACACTTGGTTAAATTATCCCAATGTACATTTAATTCATAAACGTTGGCCTAATCGTTTGTTTAATTTGTCTTCAGCATTATTGGGTTGGCCAAAAATAGATAATTTGCTCGGTGGCGTCGATAAATTTTTTTTCCCGCATTTTTTTGTAGGGGAAGTATCAAAAAATATTAAAATCATTGTTACATTTCACGATATTTCATTTAAATATTATCCTCAATTTTTTTCCATTAAGCACAAAATTTGGCAAAAGTTTTCTCGACCTCAAAAAAAAGCCATTCAAGCAAGTCGATTAATTGTCGATTCGCATTCAACCATGAATGACTTGGTTGACTTATATAATATTAAATCGGAAAAAGTTAAGGTCATTTATTTAGGAGTGGATGATAAATTTCGTGCCAGAATGAAAACTGATAAAGAAATTGTTCAAGTACGAAGAAAATATAATATTCCTAGTAAGATAATATTATTTTTTGGGACGACTGAACCTAGAAAAAATATTGTTGGGGTTATTAAAGCTTTTGCTGAATTTAGGAAATTGAATCCAGAGTATCATTTAATAATCGCTGGTGCCTTGGGTTGGAAATACAAAGGCGTGCTAAAAGAGATTGAAAAAACAAAAAATGTTTTAATGATTGGTCCGGTTGATAATAAGGATAGGGAATTTGTATATAATTGTGCGGATTTATTTGTTTATCCTAGTTTTTTTGAAGGATTTGGCTTGCCCCCGCTTGAAGCGATGGCGTCCGGTATCCCGGTAATTACATCTAACTGTTCGTCTCTGCCCGAAGTAGTTGGAAATTCGGCAATTATGGTGGATCCGTTTAATATCTCGGAAATATCATTTGTGATGAAAGAGATCATAAAAGATAAAAAATTATATAAGTCATTACGAGTTGATGGAATCAAGCGTGCGATGGAGTTTTCTTGGGATATGTGTGCTGATAAAACGCTAGAAGTAATTAAGGAAGCATGAAATTTAAAAGTAATGTAAAAAAAATAGGTATTGATGCTAGGTTTTTAGGGGTAACCGGAAAAGGTTTAGGTAGGTACGCCGAGCAGTTAATCAAGAACCTGGAATCTCAAGATAGTATAAACGAGTACATAGTTTTTTTGACAAAAAATAATTGGGATTCGTATGCCCCTAAAAATAAAAATTTCAAGAAGGTGCTGGCTGATTTTCGTTGGTATTCTTGGCAAGAGCAAATTATTTTCCCGTACATTATTCTAAAGCATAATATTAGTTTGATGCATTTTTTACACTTTAATGTGCCATTATTTTGTCCAACTAAGTTTATTATGACGGTGCATGATTTAATTTTACATCGTTATCCAACTCGTCGTGCTTCAACACTGGGACCAATAAAATGGATATTTAAAAATATATTTTATAGAATTATTTTTTTTGTTGCGATACATCGAACCAAAAAGATAATTGCTGTTTCCAAATTCACCAAAAAAGATATTTTAAGTGAATTTAAATTAAGTAGTGAAAAAATAGTTGTAATTTACGAAGGATCAGCTTTAAAGTGCGGCACGGCTAGCTATCAAGATAAATTGTTTTCTGAAAAGTCTTTTTTGTATGTGGGGAATGCATATCCACATAAGAATCTAAAACTATTGATAGATGCTTTTTGTATATTTTCTAAAGATTTCCCCGACTATCAATTATTGCTAGTTGGTCAGAGTGACTATTTCTATGAACGACTAAAAGCCTACGTTGCACGTAAGGGGATTATGAGCATTGTGTTTTTAGGTGCTTTAAACGATGACGAGCTTGAAAAAAAATATCGCATGGTTATGGCAGTAATTTTACCATCGTTTTATGAGGGATTTGGTTTAGTTGGAGTGGAAGCTTTGTCTTTGGGCGTGCCGGTGATTTCAGCTAATTCAACTGCTTTGCCAGAGATTTTTGGTCAGCATGCTCTATATTTTGACCCCAATCAAGTGAATGAGCTAGTTGATAAAATGCAACTTTTATGTCAAAATCAATCTTTAAGAAGAAGTTTAGTGGAGGGAGGGTTTAAACATATTGGCAAATACGATTGGGAGAAGAATGCTCAAAAGACGATAATGGTATACAATCAAGTTTAAATAATTAATGATTAAATTTTGGCAAAAATCAATTGGTAGTGTTACTGTTGCTGCTTTAATTCTAGCTTCAGCAAATTTATTAAGTCGTTTATTGGGGGTCGTTCGGGATGCTGTTTTTGCATCTCGCTTGGGGGCGGGGGATGTAATGGATTCTTATTTGGCAGCTTTTCGATTACCGGATTTGTTATTTAATTTATTATTGATGGGGGCATTGGCAGCTGGATTAATCCCAGTATTCTCACATTATTATTTTAATACCAATGGTCAAAAAAAAGAAAACGAAAATGAAGCCTTCATGATTATTGGGGGGCTTTTAAATTATGCGTTAGTGGGCTGGACGGCCTTAACGGTAATCCTTTTTATTTTTGCGCCGCAAGTTCTTAAAATCTTTACCCCTGGTTTTTCTCCAGAAAAAATTCAGCAGAGCGTAGGATTTACACGCATAATGTTGCTCTCTCCACTTTTTTTGACTGCCAGTGCTATTTGGGGAGGTGTTTTACAAAGTCTTAAAAAGTTTGTTGTTTTTGCCTTCGCTCCTGCATTTTATAATTTAGGAATTATATTTGGTGCTTTATATTTGGTTAAATTTTTTGGTCCGATGGGTTTAGCTTGGGGCGTGGTATTAGGAGCTTTTTTGCACATGATTATTCAACTACCTTCGGTTTTGCAGGCAGGTTGGCGGCCAACTATTTCTTTTAAGCTTCACAAAGGCATTAAAGAAATAATTTTTTTAACTGTGCCTCGCGCAATGAGCGTGGGAGTTTCGCAAATAAATGTTTTCATTATGACATTGCTTGCTTCAATTTTGGCGTCAGGTAGTTTATCGATTTTTAATTTCGCTAATAATTTGCAAGCTGTGCCAGTAGGTTTGGTTGGTGTTTCTTTAGCAACTGCTTCATTTCCGTCTTTCTCTCAAGCTATGGCAAACAATAATATTGCCGAGCTGGGTAATATATTGCGTCGAAGCGTTGCAAAGATTATGTTCTTGGTGTTGCCAGCTAGTGTATTATTTTTTGTAATTCGTGAGCCTTTGGTTAGGCTTGTATTTGCAAATAATTTTTTTGGTGTTGGTAAATTTAATGCTGAGGCAATTTATTGGACTGTTAGTACTTTTCAGTTTTTTCTTTTTGCTATTTTTGCTCAAAGCTTAATACCTTTGGTGGGGCGAGCGTTTTTTGCGCTTAAGGATACCAAAACACCATTTTTTGTTAGTTTGTTTAGTGAAGCGATTAACTTTGGGTTAAGTTTCTATTTTTCGAGAAAAATGGGAGTGCCTGGTTTAGCGTTGGGTTTTTCAATTGCTAATATTATAAATGTTTTGTTATTGTGGAATTTTTTAATGAGAAAAAATGTCGTTTTACGCGGTTCAATAGATTGGATACAAATTTCCAAGATATTAGTGGCTTCGGCTGTGGCTGGTTTTGTGTCGTATTATGTAATTTCAATTTCTAGCCTAAACTATATTATCAATCTTGTTCTAGCTGGACTAGCTGGAGCGTCGTGTTATGTTCTATTAGGCCTAGCAATCAATATCAAAGAAATGAAAAATATGATAAATTGGATTAAACGCCATGAATAATATTCGAAATTTTGCCATTATTGCGCATATTGACCACGGTAAATCTACTCTCGCAGATAGGTTTTTGGAGATTACCGAAACAATCATTAAAAGTAAGATGCAAGATCAATTTCTTGATCAGATGGATTTGGAGAGAGAAAAGGGCATTACAATTAAGTTACAGCCGATTAGGATGAACTATAACTATAAAGGTAAAAGTTATATGTTGAACTTAATTGACACTCCTGGACATGTTGATTTCACTTACGAAGTATCTAGATCTATGGTGGCAGTGGAGGGCGTGATTTTGTTGGTTGATGCAGTTAAAGGGGTACAAGCACAAACATTGGCGAATTTAAGTTTGGCGATGAAGCAGAATTTAAAAATAATTCCTGTAATTAATAAAATAGACTTGCCTTCTAGTCGAGTCGATGAAGTGGAAGAGGAATTAGCGGAGCTTTTAAGAATTGAACCAAAAACTATTATGAGAATTTCTGCCAAGAGTGGCTTGGGTGTTAAAGAGGTATTGGGACGAGTGATTGAAAAGGTTCCTCCGCCAGATACTTTGGAAGGGCAAAAACTAAAGGCACTAATTTTTGATTCAAAGTTTGATTCATTCAAAGGCATAATAATATATATAAGAGTATTCTCTGGAAGCGTAAAGTTGGGAGATAAATTTTTATTAATGGCTTCAGGAGCTGAAGGAGAGATAAAAGAGGCAGGCATATTTAAACCAAATTTGGTTGCGGTTGATAAATTGGAGTCTGGGCAAATTGGATATGTGGCAACTGGACTTAAAGATGTATCACAGACTAGAATAGGTGACACAATTACTCTTTTGAGCGCTCCAATAGGCAGTAGCGAAGCAATGCCAGGCTATCAGGAGCCTAAGCCAATGGTATATGCTAGTTTCTATCCGCAGGACGCTGATCAGTATTCTATGTTAAAAGACGCAATAGCAAAACTAAAATTAAATGATGCTTCTTTCTATACGGAGCCAGAGTCTTCTCAGGCCTTAGGGCGTGGTTTTAAGGGTGGATTTCTAGGTTTATTGCATTTAGAAATAATTGGGGAAAGACTTAGGCGTGAGTTTGATTTAAATTTAACAATCACAGCTCCATCTGTTTCTTACAAAGTTGTTACTAAAGACTGTAATGAATTAATGATCCATTCGGCTAGTCGTTTACCCGACCCGACATTAATTGAGAGGACAGAAGAGCCATGGGTAAAATTAGAGATAATTGCTCCGCCGTCATATTTAGGCGCCATCATGCAAGTTTGCCAAGATTTAGGAGGCATCTATCAGGATACGCAATATATTGGAAAAGAAAAAATGGTTGTAACGCAAGAAGCTCCTTTACGGGCAGTTATTATTGATTTTTATGATAATTTAAAAAATGCTTCTTCTGGTTATGCTTCGTTGAATTGGGAATTTATTGAATATCGTGGTGGCGATTTAGTCCGTCTAGATATTTTAGTAGCTGGGGAAAAAGTAGAAGCCTTTGCTAAAGTTATTCCGCGCGATAAGGCTTTTCATGAAGGGAGAAAAATGGTTAATGCTCTTAAAGAATATATTCCGCGCCAGTTATTTATGGTAACAATTCAAGCGGCCGTTGGTGGAAAGATTTTGGCACGAGAAAATATTAGTGCGCTTAGGAAAGACGTGACTGGTTATTTATACGGCGGTGATTATTCAAGAAAGAAAAAACTCCTGCAAAAGCAGAAGAAAGGCAAAGAAAAAATGAAAGAGTCTGGTCGAGTAAGAATCCCAGCTGAAGTCTATTTTAAGGTCTTGAGAAAGTAATTTAATTTAATAATTAAGAAATGGTAAGATAGAAAATAAGACCATCGATAGAACAATCAAGAGAACTAGAATGGTCCAGATAAATTTAATTGTTTTTTGTTTTAACATTATTTAGTATTGTATCATCAATATATCAAAAATGGAATGGAATAAACTATTATCATCAAAGATTGTCACCTATTTCTTGATTTTAGCAGTGATGTGGACATCTATTGTAACCATCAAAAGAGGTTATAGCAAATGGTTGATGTCTAAGGAACTAAAAAAAGTTGAAGATAAAATAAAAAATCTTGGACAGTCTAATGAGAAATTAGTTGCCTTAATAAAGGATATGCAGGATCCGTCTTTTTTAGAAAAGGAAGCCAGGCAAAAGCTAAATTTACAAAAAGAAGGAGAGTCGGTGGTAATTGTGCCCAAGGAAGTTGAAGATAAGTTACAAAAACTAGCCACCGAACAGGCCGAAGAAAAAAAGTTGGAAGAGAAAAGAGCAGAACCTATTGCTAATTGGCTAAGTTGGATATATTATTTTATCGGTAAAAAATAAGGATTTGCGGGTGTGGTTCAATGGTAGAACGCGACCTTCCCAAGGTTGAGACGAGAGTTCGATTCTCTTCACCCGCTACAAATAAAAAACCACCCGCAGGGGTGGTTTTTTGGGTTAGTTTACGTGGTTTACTGCGTCTCGGTATTTGCAATAATCACAATCATTGCCAGCGTCTGGTATTTTTTCTCGATCTAAGCATTTTCGAACGGATTTAACGGTGTTTCCAATCCAGTCGTCGTTGCCTGTGTAGGGTAGCAACTTAACATCAAATTCTAATTTACCATCAAATGCTTCGGTGTCAGTTTTGCCATTTAAATAAACAAAGTAGCCTGTGTCATTTACTTTAAAATCATTTTTTCTCAAAAGCCATTGATAAACTTCCATTTGTCTCTTGTAGCCATCTTGCCAAGCGGCATCTAAATTAACTTCGCCGTCTTTAGAGGTGGCTTTATAATCAACAACAATTAATTCTTGTTTAGGATTAATCCAGATGTCGTCTACAGCTCCAGTTAATATAAAATTAGTTTGTTTGTCGTGATAAGTAACTCCACGTCGTAACGCGTCTCTCCATTCATCCATTTTTTCGTGTTTAAACGGTACAGCATCAATGCCATAGGCTTTCATATAAGGATGCGCTTTTTGCTTGGCTCGGTGTGCGTCAAATTCTTTTTTTAATAAATAGTCTACGGCGGAGTTTAATGAAAACGGAAAACCAGGAGGTCGTCCTACGCCCAAGCGTCTGTCTAAATAGAAGCAACGAGGACATTCTATAAATAAATCTATTTTTGAGCGACTCAATCTAAAAGGTTGAGCGCTTTTTGGGTCAAACAAATTTGATCGTCTATGTGGATTATAATATTGAGACATAAAATTAACTTAATTATACACTCTCCTAAAAAATATGCAATTAAAAATTGTGAAATTATGGCAAATACTTAATTTGCTTAATTAGCTATAATTTATTAAGATTACCTTAATAAATGGTTATTTAGACAATCATTTTATTTAAGTATGTCGATGTAGTTCAGAGGTAGACCTGCCCGCAATGCTTGGGTATAGCTAATGCAGGCGGGACAGTGCAACTATTTTCGTTAATTAACAATTATTGATTAGCCGACCTAGCTCAACTGGCAGAGCAATGCTTTCGTAAAGCATAGGCTCCGGGTTCGACTCCCGGGGTCGGCTCCAGGATTTTAAAGAATTACTTTTTCGTGATACAATAAATCTATGGAAAATTTTTTACAGCACATCAAGAATTTGGAGGAACGGATCTTAACGGTTCGTGACTGTCTTTGACCTACTAGAAAAAGTAAAAAAAGTTGAGGCCTTAGAAAAAGAAATGACGCGACCAGACTTTTGGGATGACTACAAAAGTGCGCAAGATATTTCTCGGGAAGCGTCGGACTTGAAAGAAGAAGTAGCTGTTTGGGATAAAATTGGAGGTAAGATATTTGATATTAGGCAAATGTTTGAATTGGCTCAAGAGGACAAGGAAATTGAAAAAGAACTCGAGAGCGAATACAAGCAGTTACTTAAATTATTTGAAAAGGAAGAATTGAAAGTTTTTATGTCTGGCAAGTACGATTTTGCTAACGCGATGTTGACAGTAGCGTCTGGCGCAGGAGGTACAGAAGCTCAAGATTGGGCAAACATCTTGTTGAGGATGTATCAGCGCTATGCTGACAGACGAGGGTTTAAAAGCGAAGTGGTGGATATCAATTATGGCAATGAAGCAGGTATAAAAAGCGCCACTTTATTTATAGAGGGGAAAAATGCGTATGGCTTTTTACGCAGAGAATCGGGAGTTCATCGTCTTGTAAGGTTATCACCGTTTAATGCCAGCAACCTAAGGCATACATCTTTTTCATCTGTTGAAGTTATGCCCGAAATAGAGGATAATGATAGTGAGGTGGTTATTAAGCCAGAAGAATTGGAGGTTGATACATTCAGATCGTCTGGGCCGGGTGGTCAAAATGTTAATAAAGTGGAAACAGCTGTCCGTATTAGGCATATACCAACGGGAATTGTTGTAGCTTGTCAGATAGAAAGATCACAGCTGAAAAATAAAGAGCGGGCTATGAAAATGATTAAGGCGAAAATCTATCAGTTGGAAGAAGCTAAGCGTCAGGAAGAAATAGCCAAGTTGAAGGGAGTTCAGGTAGCCACTGGGTGGGGCAACCAAATTCGTTCTTATGTTTTGCATCCGTATAAAATGATTAAAGACTTGCGTACTGGCCACGAAACATCGCAAGCCGAGGAAGCATTGGATGGAGATTTAGACGGATTCATTGAGGCAGAGATTAGGAAATTAAAATAATTCTTGTAATTTAATATTATTAGCGTTAGGCGCTGGTGAAATATAAGTGCAGGAGTAAATATGATTCGATTTAAGGACGTTTCAAAAATTTATAATCATCGATCAATCGCTCTCGAGGACATTAATTTACGCATTAAGTCCAAGGAGTTTGTTTGTTTGGCAGGCCCTTCTGGAGCTGGTAAGACAACTTTACTTAGACTGCTTATTGCCGAAGAGTGCCCAACAAAGGGAGAAGTTTGGCTGGGTAAGTTGAATATCAATAAGCTAAGGTCTAAACATATGCCGTATTTGCGTCGCAGAATTGGTATGATTTTTCAAGATTTTAAATTGTTGTCGAACAAAAATGCCTATGAAAACATTGCTTTTGCGATGGAGGTGTGGGGAGTTGATGATAAAGAAATTAAGAAAGATGTTTTTCAGGTTTTGGAGTTGGTTGGTCTTCAAGATAAAGCGGATCATTTTCCGTATCAATTATCGGGTGGTGAAAAGCAACGAATTGCTATCGCTAGAGCGTTAATACACAGACCAGAAATAATTATTGCCGACGAACCAACTGGAAATTTAGATTCGGTAAACACATGGGAAATCATTAACCTATTGAATAAAATTAACGAGCTTGGCACAACAGTTGTTTTAGCTACTCATGATAGAGACGTGATAAATAATTTGAAAAAAAGAGTTATCGTTATAGAAAAAGGTAAAGTCGTTAGCGATGAGGAAGGAGGAAAATATATTAATTAAAAAAATGTACAAAAGTCTTACAAGGGTCATTAAGTCGGGGTGGGTGAATTTTTATAGAAACAAATGGTTATCGCTAACCAGCGTTTTGATAATGGTATTAACTTTATTGTCTATTAACTCACTACTATTTGTTAATTTGGTTAGCAATAAAATTTTGAGCGAATTACAAAATAAAATTGATATAAGCGTTTATTTTAAGTCTGACTCAAGCGAGACAGATATTTTTAAGGTGAGAGACGACTTAATTGCGTTAAGTGAAGTTAAAAATGTTGAGTACATATCAAAAGATCAAGCGCTTGAAAATTTTAAAGAGAGGCATAAAGACAACCCCGTATTAACTGAATCGTTAGATGAATTGGGGGATAATCCTTTAACTGCTTCGCTTAACATAAAAGCAAACACAGCAGATAATTTTGAAACAAAAGCTTTTGAATCCATTGCAGCTTTCTTAGAACAGGATAGTTATAAATTATTAGTTGAAAAAGTAAATTATAATCAAAATAAAGAAGCGATTAATAAGCTTTCATTAATTTCTCAAGTAGCTAAGCGTGCGGGATTAATTTTAACAATTGTCTTGGCAGTCATTGCGAGCTTGGTGGCGTTTAATACAATTAGACTAACTATGTATTCATGGAGAGATGAGATTACAGTAATGCGTTTGGTTGGGGCAACCAATTGGTATATCCGTGGGCCATTTTTAGTGGAGGGAATTTTATATGGGGTCTTCGCTGCGTTGGTTGCAGTTATAGTTTTAACAATTTTATTGCTACTATTTTCTAGCAAAATTAGTGCAATCATGCCTATTGACCTTTCTGCCTATTTTAAGGCACACTTTCTAAGTATTCTATCTATCCAGTTTTTAATCGGCGTTATATTGGGAGGTTTCAGTAGTTTCTTCGCTATTCGCCGATATTTGAAAGTCTAATTAGAATATTTGGGGAGTAGCCAAGCGGTAAGGCAACGGACTCTGAATCCGTCATCGGGGGTTCGAATCCCTCCTCCCCAGCCAACACATTACACGCCGAGTATCAAGGGTACATGAGGCAATTATAAGACTAGATCACCTAAGGCACTAGGGCGACCGAGACGCATTCGAACCCTATCGCTGGGAGCCAACGGGATGAAGGCATAGTAGTTGTCGGTTCTAGACCGACGTACACAGCTATAAGGCGTAGTTAGATTAAATATAAATAGCTACGCATAACTATTTTAAACAATCCCAGCATTAATCCTTGAATTAATTCAAGGATTAATTTAGTATTACTATATATGGCCAATAGAACAATAAAAAATCGTCTAGTTCGTTCGCTGGCGAAAACTTCAGGAGGTAAGAGCTATACTATAACTTTACCGATTGAGATTATACGACGCTGGCACTGGCAAAAGCACCAAAAAGTCCAGCTAGAAATAGATGACAAAAATAAAAAAATTATAATTTGTGACTGGAAAAAATAGTTCTGGATATAGAATTTAGTAGCAATTATGAATTGGATATTTTTATTTTTACTGGTACCGCTGTTTTGGGTTTTTTTTATTTAATTTTATAGATAAGTATGTCCTTGGTAAATATATGAAGGGAATTTTTGATTTTCTATTTTTTTCAACAATTAGCAGTTGGGCTTTTTTGGCTTAATCTTTGCTTTTATTGGCGTGCAGAATCAAGTTTATATTCTTTAATACCCATCGCTACAGGTATAGCGCTTGTTTATCCCTACGGATTCTATGGGGAAGCTCTTAGGCAAGTGGATACTTCTTCCTTTGTGATTCTATCCAACATTATTCCTGTAATTACATTAATTCTGGTTTTTATTTTTTTAGGGTAAACAATTTCTTTGAATGAATTTATAGGGTTTGGGGTTGTTTTAGCTGGAGCGATTATTGTCTCGTTTGAAAAGAGTAGGGGAATCTTTGTTAAAGGTTTTGGGATGATGCTGGTGGCAATGATTATATGGTCAATAATGACGCTATTTGTAGATTACGGTTTATCAAAAATGTCCTTTTGGGATTATTTTATGTTAGATAATTTAGGTTCAGCCATGGCTGGGTTAACATTATTTATTATTCCAACAATGAGGAGGCAAGTTATAAGTGGTTTTAAAACTGCGTGGGTTAGGCAATATATTTGGTTTAGTTGCAACAATATTTTGGATTTTTTTGGGCAGATGAGTATTAAAAAATCCTTGGCTATAGCTCCATCGGTTGGTTTGGTTACGGTCGTTACGCAGGTGCAATCTTTCTATGCGATTATTATCGGTATATTTTTTACTGTCTTTATCCCGCATATAATTAGGGAAAATATTTCATGAAGAGCTTAGCTAAAAAAATATTGGGGCGTTGGTAATATTCTATGGGGTTTATATTTTAGTTGGCTAATTTGAAATTCTTGGGAACAAGAGTATAATAAGTACATATAAATAATTTAAAAAAATGGAAAATGAGAAATTATTAGTCAATATGGTCGTCGTTATTTTACTGCTTACAGCTGTAAATTTATTTTTTACATATAATTTGTACAGTCAGTTGACCCCATTGGAAGGTTTAAATAGTGCTAAAAACGTTGCAAAGACAGCACAGCCAGCAGGTGCTGATACGCCTCTGCAAAGAATCGGTGTCAGTATCGGTGATAGTCCGTT
>PFDW01000046.1:11784-34575 GCA_002793835.1 Candidatus Portnoybacteria bacterium CG10_big_fil_rev_8_21_14_0_10_36_7
AAATATTTAAAAATTATATTGATACTGGCAAGGCGAAACTTGTTTATAGAAACTTTCCGTTGGGATTCCATGAATTTGCTCAAAAAGCAGCAGAAGCTTCGTTGTGTGCTTCTCAACAGGATAAATTCTGGGAATATCACGACAAATTATTTAAAAGTCAAAGTGCTTTAGCAATTAATAATTTGAAGCAATATGCAAAAGATTTGGGCTTGAATTCTGCAAGTTTTGATAAGTGCTTGGATTCTGGAGACACTGCCGAACAGGTTGCTCAAGATGTTAAAGACGGCATAAGCTATGGAGTGAATGGTACACCATCATTTTTCATCAATGGTGTAAATTTAACAGGGGCTCAGCCTTACGCGCAATTTGAAGCAGTGATTCAAGAGTCGCTTAGCAATTAATAGTTATTATTAAAACCGGCTGTTGCAATATAGTCGGTTTTTGTTTTACAATATTAATAGAGTTATTTAATAAAAAAACATCAAACTGCGAGAAAGGAGGGTAACGCTAGAGTATCAGGTTAAAAACTAAATTAAGGAGGATAGCCTAGTGGACAATGGTTATGGCCAAGAACAGTATAGGGCAAAGATTGTGCTTGATACCAGTTGTTTCATGATTGATAGCAAAGCGTTGATTAGGTTCCGATATAGTTTGGCCGAGGTATTTGTGGCTACTAGGGTTATCCAGGAATTAAGAAATTTGTTAAAAAGCCACAAAAGGTTAACACGCAAGAAGGCGAAAGATGCGTATAGAACAATTTTTTCACTCGGAGATATGGTCCGGTTTGAAAATGGTGGCGTGCCGTACGGAAATAGCTTGTTTAAAATAAGGCAGGCGAGAGAATACTATTTTAAGAAAAGAAATCCGGACCACGACATTGTTTCGTTGGCCAGAGAGCTACTTCTTTATAGCCACGGGCCAAGGGTTTATTTGTTTACCAGAGATGACAACATGTATAAAGAGGCGATGAATAGAAAGGTAATCGCCATAAAATATAATCCTAAGAATATAGAGTCAATGATATTTATATGAGTCTTATAACTCCCGTTTCGGCGGGAGTTTTTTTATCCACAGGGGGGTCTTGCGCTGCTAGCGAGGTTTTATATACTGAATATAGGATATAATTTACTTATGTTAGAATTTACTACTAGCGAATATCGTATTAGTAAAACAAATAAACTTTTTTGAAAGCGCCATTTGGGCGTTTTTTTGTTCTTTTAAATAAGGAGGGTGAGTATGAATTTAAATAAAGTTACCTTGCAAGATGTGAGTGGCATAAAAACAGTGTTTTTGGGGGAGGCGGCTGTACCTAAGGGATTGCTTTCTAAAGAGGGCTCGGATAATTGTTTCGGGCAATTAGTGAGAATCATTCCACGCTATTATGTCCGCGATAATGCTTATTTTCGGAAGGTTGAAGATAGAAAAAATGGCATATGGGTGAAAAGTAATGAAATTTACCGAGAAGAAGCTATCACAATGTTCAGTGGCTTGGGCCTGACTATTGTCGACGATGATTTTTATAAAAGTTTTAGATATCAGGCTCCTTGCGATCACTGCGGTGACATAATTTTTCTGACAGAAGAGCAAAGGAATGTTGCGATTTGGCAGGGAAAGGTAGTTCGTTTAGAGGAACATACTCATACTTCTAATTTGGCGCATGCGATGATGCGCTAAGGGGCCGAAGAGCAACTCTTCGGCCCAATTATTTTTTTGGAACGCATTTGATTTTGTTATAAAAAATGCTATAATATCAAATTATGACTAAAGATAAGATTTATTTTGATTATGCTGCCACAACTCCTGTAGATCACGAAGTTTTTGAGGCAATGAAGCCTTATTTTACCGATATATTTGGCAATGCTTCGTCTATTCATCAATTTGGCCAAGAGGCTCGTTCGGCGGTAGATAATGCGCGAAAAATTTCAGCAGATTTTTTTGATTGCAAGGGATCGGAAATAATTTTTACTGGTGGGGCTACCGAGGCCAATAATTTAGCGCTGAAGGGGATTTTGCAAACTCTAAAAATTAGCGGACAAAAGCAAATTGCTAATCCAGAAATTATAATTTCTCCTATTGAACACCATTCAATACTAGACACGGCCCGGGCCTTGCAAAAAGAAGGAATTGTTGTAAAATATGTGCCTGTGGATAACTTTGGAAGGATTAAGGCGGGGGAGTTAGCAACATTAATAAACCTTAACACTGTCTTGGTGAGTGTTATGTATGCTAACAATGAGATTGGAACGATAGAACCTATAAGAGAAATTAGTAATATAATTGCGGAGGTAAAAAAAGATGCCAAAAAAAGTAATGGTATATATCCTCTATTTCATACTGATGCGGTTCAGGCGGTTGAGTATCTGGACTGTAATGTAGAGACTCTTGGTGTGGATATGCTAACTATGTCAGCACACAAAATATACGGGCCAAAGGGCGTGGGTCTTCTCTATGTTAAGCGTGGAACGCCAATCGCCCGCATAATGGATGGTGGTGCTCAAGAATCAGGTATGAGGGCGGGTACAACTAATATTGCTAGCGTTGTGGGGTTAGCGAAGGCTCTGGAATTAATTAGAAAACAAGACAGATCAAAGGTTATGGGGCTTAGAGATAAACTGGTTGAGTCGGTTATGAAACAAATCACGGGAGTTAAATACAATGGTTCTAAAAAGTTTCGCTTACCCAATAATGCTAATTTTAGTTTTGAGGGTGCTGAAGGTGAAGGAATTGTTGTGTCGCTTGACATGGATGGGTTTGGTGCTTCTACTGGTTCAGCTTGTGCGGCAGAAGGGCTAGAGCCGTCTCATGTTTTAAAGGCAATTGGCCTTTCTGATTTAGACGCTCATGCTTCGTTAAGATTAACATTGGGGCGTGGCACAACCGATGAACATATTTCAAAAATTGTGACTGCCCTACCGCCAATTATTGATAGGCTTCGTAGTATTAGCGGTGGTCAAGCTAAGCGAGAGTTCAAAGATAAAGTGCCCGATGATTTCGGGTGTTAACAGAAATATATGTATAACGATAAAGTAATTGAACATTTTAAAAATCCGAAAAATTTTGGTAAAATACCTGATGCTGATGCGGTTGGTGAAGTTGGCAACCATCGATGCGGAGATTTGATGGCGCTTTATTTAAAAATTGATAAAGAATCTCAAGTGATTAGCGAGGTTAAGTTTGAGACTTTAGGCTGTGCTGCGGCTATTGCAACTAGCGATATGATTGCTGAAATGACTAAAGGGAAAACTATTGCTGAAGCAGAAAAAATTAAATTTCAAGACTTAGTTAAAGAATTAGGCGAGTTGCCTTCTATAAAAGTTCATTGCGCTGATTTGGCAGTGCATGGGATTCGTAAGGCAATTGATAATTATAAAAAAAAACAAACAAAATAAACATATGACCCCACTGAAATTAGATGATCAACAAAAGCAATTTTTAGTTTTAGTAATTGTATTAAGTTTTTTGGTCTCATCAAGTGCTGGTTGGCTATCGGGAAATTTAAGTAGAAATATTAATCAGACACAAGTTTTTGATGGCTTAAGTATAAGTGAATTGTTAAATGACGCGTCCTCTACTCCATTGATTACTATGCCGAGTGATGATAACTCTAGTCAAAATCAGGTTAAGGTAATAAGCCAACAAGATTTAGTGGTGGCGGCAGTTAAAAAAGCTTCTCCGGCGGTAGTTAGCGTTATTATTTCTAAAGATGTACCAATAGTCGAACAATATTATTCTGATCCGTTTGGTGGTGACCCGTTCTTTAACCAATTTTTTGGCGGTGATAATTTTAGGTTTCAAATTCCACAATATAAACAAAATGGGACGGAAAAGAGAGAGATTGGCGGAGGTACGGGCTTTATAATTTCTAGCGATGGATTAATCTTGACTAATAAACATGTCGTAGAAGACGAGTCGGCTGAATATACAGTATTAACAAATGATGGGGAAAAATATCCAGCTGAAGTTTTGGCAAGAGATCTCATCCAGGATTTAGCTATTATTAAAATTGACAAGAAAGACTTGCCTGTCTTAAATTTAAGTAATTCAGACAATATTAAAATTGGGCAGACGGTGATTGCTATTGGCAATGCTTTGGGAGAATTTAGGAATACAGTGAGTGTAGGCGTGGTGTCGGGACTACAAAGGCAGATAACTGCTGGTTCAGGTGTTACCTCGGAAGACTTGGAGGAATTAATTCAAACCGATGCGGCCATTAACCATGGAAACTCTGGAGGCCCACTTTTGAATTTGGCTGGCGAAGTAATAGGAGTAAATGTGGCGATTGCGCAAGGTGCTCAAAATATTGGTTTCTCAATCCCGATTAACAAAGCTAGTAAAGACATACAGCAGGTAAAATCTCTAGGTAAAATTTCTATACCTTTTTTAGGCGTAAGATATGTTTTAATTAATGATCAGGTGAAATCAAAAAATAATTTGTCTTATAACTATGGGGCGTGGGTGCAGAAGGGTAGTTCAGCTGATCAGCCAGCTGTTTCAGCAGACAGTTCAGCTGAAAAAGCGGGGATAATGGAAGGCGACATCATATTAGAAGTCAGTGGTAAGATAATTGATCAAAATCATACTTTGGCAAAAGCGATCCAAGAGTATAATGTGGGCGATAGTATTAGTTTAAAAATTTGGCGTCAAGATAGCGAAAAAAATATTAATTTAAAGTTAGGTGAAAGGCCATAATGGGAATGAATCCGAATAATTTTACAATTCGAGCGCAAGAGGCTTTGCGTCAAGCTCAAAACATCGCGTCAGAAAAAGGCGAGCAACAAATTAATGTTACTCACCTACTTTTGGCTCTTTTGAGACAAGATAATAGTTTAGTGGCTAATATATTATCTCGCTTAGGGGTCAATTTACTGTTTCTGGAAACCGAAATGGAAAATCAAATGCAGAAACTTCCGCAAGTGGTATTCCCCTCTTGGATCGGACAAATTTATGTTACGCAAGATTTAAATAAAGTTTTAAATCGCGCGGTGAAAGAGGCGAGCACCTTACAAGATGAGTTTATAAGTACGGAGCACTTGCTTTTGTCTCTTGTTGAGGTAGCCACAAAAGTTAGAGAAATTTTGCAAACTTTTGGTGTTAACAAGGAGAAGATACTGGAGGTTTTAAAAGATTTACGCGGTGGACAAAGAATTACCGATCCAGAGCCAGAATCAAAATATCAGGTTCTGGAAAAATATACTCGTAATTTAACGGCTCTAGCCAAGCAGGGCAAACTTGACCCGGTAATTGGGCGAGACGAAGAAATAAGAAGGCTTATGCAGGTGTTGTCGCGTCGAACTAAAAATAATCCGGTGCTGATAGGTGAGGCTGGAGTTGGGAAAACTGCGATAGTCGAAGGGTTGGCTCAAAGAATTGTTGAGGGTGATGTGCCAGAGTCATTGCGCGATAAAGAATTGGTTGGATTAGATTTGGGATCGTTAATTGCTGGCACTAAATTTAGAGGAGAATTTGAAGATAGAATCAAGGCGGTCCTTAAAGAAGTTGATCGTGCGGTTGGTCGATATATTTTGTTTATTGATGAACTGCATACTTTAGTTGGCGCAGGAGCAGCAGAAGGCGCGATTGACGCATCTAACTTATTAAAGCCAGCTTTAGCTCGAGGAGAATTACACGCTATTGGGGCAACTACTATCAAGGAATATCAAAAATATATAGAAAAAGACCCAGCACTAGAAAGGCGTTTTCAGCCAGTGATGGTAGTTGAGCCAACCGTAGAAGACACGATTGCAATTTTACGAGGGCTTAAAGAAAGATATGAGGTTCACCATGGCGTAAGAATTACTGACCCAGCTTTAGTTGCGGCCGCTGAATTATCATATCGTTACATTAGTGATAGATTTTTGCCTGATAAGGCCGTGGATTTGATGGATGAAGCAGCCTCTGCTTTAAGATTAGCAATAGATTCAATGCCACCAGACTTGGATAGAGTAAGGCGTAATATAATAAAATTAGAAATTGAGCGACAGGCGCTTAAAAAAGAAACTGATAAAGAATCAAAAGAAAGATTGCGTAAATTGCATCGCGATTTGGCGAATTTGAAAGAACAGTCTGATGCGATGACTGGTCAATGGAAGTCCGAAAAAGAAATAATTTCAAAAATAAGAGATGCTCATAAAAAAATTGAGCAATTGAAACAAGAAAGCGAAGTAGCTAAGCGTGATAGTAATTTACAACAAGTCGCCGAAATTAAATATGGAAAAATTCCCGAGCAGGAAAAATTAATTAAATTACAACAGAAAAAATTAGCTGATATTCAGAAAGGCAGGCCAATTTTGAAAGAAGAGGTCACTGAAGAAGATGTGGCTGGTATTGTCTCGCGCTGGACTGGTATACCAGTTTCTAAGATGCTGGAAAGTGAGATGATAAAATTAAGTAGGATGGAAGACGAAGTACATAAGCGAATTGTTGATCAGGCTGAAGCTGTCAGTGCTGTGTCTAACGCTGTTCGTAGAGCGCGAGCGGGTGTTTCTGAAGAATCACGACCAATTGGTTCGTTTATTTTTTTGGGTCCTACTGGTGTTGGTAAGACAGAATTGGCGAGGGCTTTAGCGGAATTTATGTTTAATGATGAGACTGCTTTAATCCGGTTAGATATGAGTGAGTATATGGAGCGTCACGCAGTGGCTCGAATGATTGGCTCTCCTCCTGGATATGTTGGGTATGAAGAAGGTGGACAATTGACTGAACAGGTGCGTCGCAAACCATATAGTGTTGTTTTGTTTGATGAGATAGAGAAGGCTCATCCGGAAGTTTTCAATTCCCTACTTCAAATTATGGATGAAGGTCGTCTAACCGATGCTAAGGGTCGAGTTGTGAATTTTAAAAATACGATAATTATTATGACCTCTAATATTGGTAATGATATTGTCAAGGAGTATGTTTTAGGTTTTGAAACGGAAGCTAAAAAAGAAGAAAGAGAGTCAGAGAGTATTAAAGACAAAGTTTTGAATTCACTAAAAAATCATTTTAAACCTGAATTCATAAATAGAGTTGATGAAATAATTTTGTTTAGATCATTAGCGAAAAAGGATCTCGAGAAGATTGTTGATTTGCAGTTGAAGATGGTTACCAAGAGATTGGCACTTAAAAGAATTAAGATTAAAGTTAGTGTTAAGGCGAAAGCTTTTTTGGCTAAAAAAGGATTCAGCCTAGATTATGGGGCACGTCCACTAAAGCGTTTAATTCAGCAAGTAATTTTAGATAAAATTGCCTTGTTGGTTGTAGAAGGCAAAGTTAAAGAGGGAGAGATTGTTCATGTAGATGAAAAAGGATCTTCAATTATTATAAAGACAAATAATGCCAATTAAAATTGAATCCGGTTATTTAATTTTAGCGATTTTATTTTTTGTTGCCCAACAAATTGTTGCAAGCCATGAGCCATATTTTTTATGGGTTTGGTTGGTTTTGCTTATAATATATTTGATGCAAAAATGGGCTATATTTCTTGGGCTGGCGGTATATAGCCTTGGTGTGTTATTGATATCATGGATTTTACCTGTTAATTGGTTTTTTCATTTAGTTTCTATTGGCTTGTCGTTTGTGTTATATTTATTTTTAATATCTCCGTTGCGACCGGCACTTTTAATTTTATGCTCTTTCCTTTTGTATAGCGGGTTAACCGGAGTTTTTAGTGAGTTTCTTTTTTTGTCGTTGCCAGGAAATATTATATGGTGGGAGATTGTTGTAGTTTTCATAGCTACCGTGACATTAACTTATGCGTCTTTGAAGTTGGCTTGGGATAATCGTTCAACATCACAAATATCGGCGGAAGGCAACACTCTTAAAAAGAAGTTGCTGCCGGAATCTTTGATTATAGGTGTCGTTATGAGTGAATTAATATTAGTCGTGAGCTTTTTGCCTTTTAATTTCATTTCTCAGGGAGCAACTTTATCGGTTGCTTATCTTTTTTTATATAGTATATTTGCAAATGAGATGGCAGAAAAATTATCCAAAAAAATAATTATAAAGAGTATTGTTGTGGCAGTGGTGGCGATAATTGTAATATTCGCGTCTATCTCATGGCATTTATAATAAACATATGACAAAAAAAATAAAAAAAGTGTTGTTGATTGTGGCAGGAGGAATGTTGGGTGGGATAATTGTTGAATTGTTGTCCCCCCTATTAGGAGCGGTGCCTTTTATATATCGTATTGGTTTTTTGCAAAGAGCCTTTGACGGAACAACTATCGTAAATCCTGTGCAGAAAATTACTATTACTGAAAACCAGGCCGTAGAAAATGCTGTTGGTCGAGCTAATTCTTTTCTCGTGGCAGTCTCTGCTGAAAAATCCCCTTCTTATAAAAAAAAGGCGACAACGCCAAAAAAGGTTTTTGGCAGTGGTCTTATTTTAACAAGCGATGGACAAATTTTAGTGAGTGCTGATTTGGTTTTCGATGGCTATGATAATTATGTTGTAATCGGAGAAAATAAATTATTAGCTAAATTATTAAAAGTAGATGCTCAAAATAAATTAGCTACTCTGAAAGTTGCAGAATCCAATTTAACTGCGGTACCGTTGGTGGATGAAACTGATATTAGATTGGGGGCCGATGCGATCGTTGTGAGTTGGCAATCAATAGAGAAAATTAATAATTTAATTGTGCAGGAGAGTATAATTAGTTTAATAAGTGGTGATAAAATTTATGCCTTTATGCCTAGCGAAATATTGCCTGGTGATTATATAACTATTAATGATAAGGGCAATGTTATCTCGTTTGATAAAATTGAAAAAGGTGGGTTGCTACTCTTGAATGGTTCAAAAAATATTAAGTCAATGCTGGTTCAGTAATAAATTTATATTAATATTTCTCAAGGGGCTTCGGCCCCTTTTTTGTTTGCAAGTCCTTGACATAAATTGTAAAATTTTCAACAATTAAACAAGCTGATGCGCATTTACGTAGCAGTCAATCAAATGATACAAGAACGTGATGAAAGGTTGATAGTCGTCGAGGGGAGGATTTTTCGGTTGTGCCTTGCAATTTATCGAGTGTCAGAAAAATTTCCCGAAGGAGAGATTTTAAAAAAAAGAATAAGGGGATTGGCTGGAGATATTTTTTCTCAAATTTATTGCCAAAAAATGAGTCAGACAATTGATAGTCTTGGCGCATTGCAAAAATATTTAAAGTTGTGTCAGGCTTTGAATCTTTCTAGCCCTATGAATTTTATTATATTGAGGCGAGAATATCAGTCTGCGAGAGAATCATTGGCTGAGATAGGAGACAGGCAAGTGGCACAAGCACCGAATGTAAAAGTGGATGAGAGTGAACCAGAAAAAAAAGACATGAATCCCCTGCTCGTTAGAAAGAAAAAAGCTTTTTCTAGGAAACAGTTAGAGATTATTGATAGAAAGAAGCAAATTGTTGAAATGCTTAAAAAGGACGGGAAAATAATAGCCAACGATGACGTTGCAAGGGAAATAGGCGTGGCTAGAAAAACTTTAAATAATGCACTTCGCGAATTAATTGATGAAGGTATTGTAAATAAAGAAGGTAGTTTCAAAGATAGCGAGTATTATTTAGCAAAAAAGTAGAAAGAAATACTGGTAATTTATTTTTTTACCAGTAAATCTAATTTTTTACCAGTAAATTTAATGAAATCAGCTACTAGGAAAAAATTCATAGACTCTTATGATAAATATGCAATACCGATCTATAGGTTTGTGTATTTAAGGGTGGGGAATGAGCAGAATGCCGAAGACATAACTTCCGAGGTTTTTTTACGTTGTTTGGGGTATCTCGAAGGGGGTCATATTGTTGATAATTATAGAGCATTTCTCTATCAGACAGCACGTAATTTAGTGGTTGACTTTTACCGTCAGAATGGTAGAATCTATAATGTACCTTTAGAAGACGCAAAACAGCTTGATTTGAGCATATCTATTGATAAGCCAATTATAAGTAAGATTGAGGTAGAGTCAGCATTAAGGTTGCTTAAAGATTCTTACCATGAAGCAATAATTCTTTATTATCTAGAAGACCTCTCTATTAGCGAAATTAGTCAGATTTTGGAGCGAAATGAGGGTGCGGTGAGGGTAATCATTCACCGAGCTCTAAGTGCCCTAAAACAGGCGATTAGCAAGCAATAAACTTATGTAAATCAATGCAAGTGTAACAAAGCATAGATTTTGGCGTCTTCTTAAGTATAGAGAATAAAATGGAAAAGATTTTAATATCACAAATTAAATCATTAAAAAAGATCCAGCCATCGAAAGAGTGGTTGGGTTCTTTTCGCAATGAATTGATTTCAGGGATTAAGACCGAATCTCATGTTGGTTTTAGGGGTGCAATGGAATGGTTTTTTATAGAGAAAAAGGTAGCCCCTGTTCTATTTGGAGTTATGCTTTTTGTGTTGGGTGGCCCTTTAATTGTCAGTAAAATAGCACAAAATAGCTTGCATGGAGATTTATTGTATCCAGTTAAATTGGCTACTGAACAATTTAAGATTAAATTAGCTATGGATAAGGCAGATAAAGCCAGCCTTGAGGTTGAGGCATTTAATCAAAGAGTTCAGGAGCTGAATTTAGCGTTAATTAACCCAAATTTAATTAAAACAGATGAGGTGTCGCAAGCAGTGATTGAAGCACAAAAACAGTTAATATCAGTAAAAACACGGCTTTCTGGTCTAGATGGTTCAATAGTCCACTCACAAAAAGGGCTTGAAGTTGTTAAAACAATCACCAATAATACGGCGGATGCTCAAAAAACATTAGCTAGTTCTCTCGATGGTCAAAATAATCTAGATCCAAAAATAATAGAACAAATAAATGATATCGTGGCGAGTGCTGAAAAAACAGAGGTTAAAGGATTGGAATATCTGGTAAAAAATACTGATAAAAACGATACGCAAGATATTACCAGTAAATTAGGAGATAAAATTGACAAGGCATCTCAAGATGTAAAAAAAGTTGAAGATACAGTAACAGGTTCGGTTGATAAAGGGTCAATTAATGCAGTACTTATTCAAACTACGGAAGCTAAGAAAGGGTTGACTGAAGCGAAAGAATCTTTGGAAAATGGCGATTTGAATACAGCTTTGGATAAGATTAAAGTATCGCAAGAAATAACCAAGAGTGCTTCAGTAATTGTTAGTACTGCATCGTCAACTGCACAAATTGATAAGAAATAAAGTTATCCACAGATTGTTGTATTGATAGAAGGTTCCTTTTTAATGTAAAATAGTAAAAGATCTATTTAGCCCTAAGTAATTAAACTGGGAGATAGTTTTTTTTATCCCCACGCTCGAAATTTAGTGATAGAAAATTTCGAGCGTGGGGATAAGAGATTATCCTCGGTATTATTCAGAGTTTGAATAGAACTTTGAAGTTAAAAATTGCTCTGCCCTAAAAAGCAAAGCGTCGGTTGTGTTGATAAAAGGTCGATCACAACTGTAAAACTCTTTGACATATTTAACAATGTCAAAGGTAAAGTCGAATGGAATCCTGCACCCTAACGGATGCAAAGTTTCAGAGACAATTCAAATTAAAATAAAAATGAGTAAAAAATTACAAAAAGTTGTTTCAATAACAACTTCACTTACAACCATTGTATGGATGTCAGGTGTTGCGATGTTGGCTCCGATTGCTGCTATAGCGGCAACGACTATCGTTGATGGTGATACCATCAAGACAGCCGACAACTACGATGTTTATATCGTTAAAATCGTTGGTTCAAATATGTACAAGAGACTTATCTTGAACCCAGAGGTTTTTGAAAGCTATGGACACCTAAGTTGGGATAAGATCAAGACAGTTGATCAAGCTACAATGGATTCATATACTGTTTCGGATTTAGTTAGAGTTATCGATAACCCAAAAGTTTATCAATTAGTTCCTAACGGAGACGTTGGTGAAAAACATTGGTTAAACATGAGTGGTGCTGATTTTACAGCACAGGGTCGCGATTGGAATTCAATTTATACTATTAATGCAACCGATGGTGGAAATTACACAGAAGCCAGTGAAATAACTGGTGGTAGTGTTGTCGCTCCAAGTACTGGTCTAGCTGTCGCTTTGGCGTCAGGTACATCTGCTGGTGCAGTTGCTATCGGTGCAACAGATTCGGAATTCGCAAAAATAAATTTGACTGCTGGTACGGACAAAGCGCATACGATTACATCAATTGCGGTTCGCCGAAGTGGTGTGTCAAATGATACTGATATCTCAGCAGTTAAATTGTTTAATGGGTCAACTCAAGTCGGTTCAACACAAGCAATCAATACTAATTCTCATAAAGCTACTTTTAGTGGTTTAACATTGACAATTGGTGCTGGTTCTACTGTTACATTAACTGTAAAAGGTTCAGTCGCTGCAACAGCTGCAACTTCATCCCAAGTAATTTTGGGTGTTGAGGCTGCTAGCGATATTGTTACTGATGTCACTCCATCTGGGAGTTTCCCAGTTAATGGTGGCGCCTTAACAATAGCCGGAGTTTCTGTTGGTAATGCTACAGTAATTGCGCAAAGCAGTCCTTCGGGCAATTTATTGTCTGGTTCGACTGACCAGAACGTTGCTTCATTTAAATTTAATGCAAGCTCAACCGAAGCCATTTCGATTAGAAGCATTAAATTGACTGAAAATGGAACTTCAGCTGATGCTGATACCACCAATATCAAATTGAAAATTGCTGGTGTTCAGATCGGCGCAACAGCATCTGCGTTAATTAACGGTACAGTTACTTTTGATTTATCATCTTCACCAATTTCGGTGTTAGCTGGTGGGTCAAAAACTGTTGATGTTTATACCGATGTAGCTAGCGGAATTAATACTTCGCGAACTATTGAATTTGACATTAATAATGTTAACGATGTAGTTGTTGTTGGTTTAAACAGCAATGGCGGAATACAGTTACAGAACGCGTTTGCTCAAGCTGGGCAAGCTCTTACTGTTAATCAGGGTTCGTTTACAGTTGCTTTAGATACAGCAACTAACCCAGCTACACAAACATTGGTAAAAGGAACAAACAATAACACAATGACAGCGCTAAAATTTAGTGCTGGTGCTAATGAAGGCATTCGAGTAACTGAACTTAAGTTAACCTTAACTGGTACTGGTTCAGTAACTGATGTCAACAATGTAGCAATCTATGACAATGGTACAACCTCTGGTGGAACTGGAACATTAATTGCTTCTGGTGCCATTGTAGGCACAACCATTACATTTGGTTCAAACACCAATGGGGCCTTCGATTCTTCTGGTCTCTTTGATGTTGCTGCTTCAGGTAACAGGTATATCACCGTTAAGGCCGATATTCCTCCTGGAGCTACAGCAGCGAATACAGTTGGTTTCAAGGTAAACGTAGTAGGCGATGTAAAGATAGATGGTTTATCATCTATGAATGATATTGCTTCCACTGCTTCAAACATTACTTTGAATTCACCAAATGGTAACAACCACACAATTTCGGGTAATGGTTCTCTGTCGATTTCATTATCGTCAGGTACTCCATCAGCCCAAACTGTTGCGAAGAATACATCTAACATCACATTTACAAAGTTTGATTTAACTGCATCTAGTGAAGATATCGCAGTAACTTCAATTGTCGTCCGTTCTTACCTAGGCGCTGGCTCTTCTGGTGCAGTAGGTGGATCAGGAACCACAACTAATGTTAAATTGATGGATGGTTCAACACAGTTAGGTTCAACTTGTACAAATACAGCTACAAATGGAACCTGTACTTTCAGCTTTTCTTTAACTGTTCCAAAGAATGTAACAAAGACATTGTCCATAGTTGGTGATATTCCAACTAACGCCGGAGCTTCATCAATTCACTTTGATATTCCTGGCGCAGGAACAATTGCCGATGATATTTCCTCAACGGGTATATCGTCAGGCGTAGACTTGTCAGAAGCTGGTAGCGCTTCCGGTAACTTGTTTACCATTGGTGCTCCAACTTTGACAGTTGCCGCAGCTTCAACTCCTGCAGCTACTACTTTTGTGAAGAGCACAATTGATGGGAAAGTCTTAACTTTGTTATTGACTGCTGGTGCAAGTGAAAGCATCCAAGTATCTTCAATTAAGATCATGGGTGCAACAACTTCAGGCGCATTAATTGGTGCAAACACAGTCGCGGGTACAACCACAACCAATGTAAAATTGTTTGATGGTTCGACTAAGATTGGTAACACTGGAGCGTTCACAGCTGGAACATACAGCACAACTGCTGACTATGTTAACTTCACAGGCTTAGATTTTATTGTTCCAAAAGGTACAACTAAACAGATTGATGTTAAATTAACTGTTGGTGGTTCAAACACTGATTATTATTTCGGTGTTTCAACTACATCTGATGTTGTAGCTTCTGGCCTATCTTCTGGCGCAAGTGCAACTGTTACATTGTCGGCAACACCGTCAATGGGCGCAGCTATGACATTTGCATCAGCTGGTACATTAGCTGTTGATGACGCTGCCGATACTCCAACCATTGCAATGGTTTCAGTCGGTGGATCAGGCATGACTTCAAACGAAGTTATTGTCAGAAAGATTAAGTTCACTGCGACTAACGAAGCTATCGCTCTAACGAACATTAATTTGTATCGAGTATTGGGTGATAACAATGGTAGTAACTATGAAAGCGTAAGCTTATACAATGGTAGTACTTTCGTTGGCACAACTTATCTAACACCAACTACCAGTCCAGAATCAGAGGCAAACTTTAATTTGTCTGCGATTGATAAGGAACAAACCGTACCAAAGAATGGCACCTTAACTTTAACTGTCAAAGCAACATTTAACGGTACTGATAACACAACTTCGGGTACAACTACTGCGTTGGGTCTACATTCAGCTGGTAATATTCGAGGTCGTGGTGTCGATTCAGGAACATCTAATATTGCTCCAACAGTCACTTCTGGTGCTTTGAGCACTACGGACACCTCCAAGGGATTCATCTTGCGAAAGACCAAGCCGACTTTAGCCAAAACTGGTTTAGCTACAAGCATCTTAACAGTTGGTACAAACAGCTTATACAAGGTTACAGTTTCAGCTGACAGCAAGGGCGATATTGCGTTCAACAAGTTAACATTCTTCATTTCTGGTGCTTTGGGTAGTACACATCCATTAGGTACTGACGACATACCTGCTACATTGTCAGAAGCTACGCTTCAAACCAGTGCAAGCATCTATTCTGTTAATAGCGGTACATCAACAGTTGATACTGTCGCCTTTAACAATTTCAAGATGTATAATGGTTCAGGTCAGCAGATTACCAATGGTACTTTCTACTTCAGAACACAAAGAAATGATGATGTTGATGGTAGCAAGTTAGGTCAAGGATCTGGTTGGTATGTCTCGTGGGTAAAGACAGCTGCAACCAGCGAAGAAGTTGTTGCCGCTGGAGACAGCAAGACATATGAATTAAAAGCTGACTTTGTTGGTTCATTGGCTGCATCTGGAAACAGTGTAATCACCTACGTCCCACTTATTAGCTCAGCAGTTAACACTGGAGCAACATATGCGGATGTAGTTGGTACAATCAATGGCGAAACGTATGACATAACATCAGCTACTTCAACAGGTAATGTTGGCTCTACGTCAACTCCATCATTCGTATGGTCTGATAAGAGCAATGCGTCACACACGACTGCAACTGCTGATTGGACTAACGATTACTTGGTGTCAGGGTTAGCCTTGCCATCACAGAGCTTATCGTACTAATTTAATTTCTCGCTTCCTCTTGTGACTCTTGGGCTAGTTAGTGTGAGCTTAAGAGATGGAATGTGGAGAAATAAACTCCGCCCCAGAAATGGGGCGGAGTTTTGTATTATCTGAATTTTTTGCTAAAATTTATTATAATAAAATGGAAGAAAAAAATGGATAAATTTTGTATTTTACCAATTGTGATGATTATAACTGGGCTAAGCTTAGGCGCTATTGGTTTGGCTAATAATTTAAATAATAACGCCAATAAATTAGAAGTCATTGAGATAAATAAAACTAATTATGGTAGTGGGATAAGTAGCCCGGGAAATCTAACAGTAAGCAAAAAAAATGAGCCGACAATATTAGCTCTGACTCCAAATACGCAAATTGAGATAGCAGTCGCCGGAGCCAGCACCTCCCCATTGTCATCAATAATCGAGGAAATTTATGTTTATAAAAATGAAATAGTTAGTGGCGTTAGTTTGTCGCCAATTATCGAAGAAGAATTCCATTACAATTTTAATAAAAAAAATAAAGAAATAGCCGTAATTGATGATCCACTTGAGACTACGGAATTTGATGTTGATACGCCAGTAGTTGTTGAGCCAGATTCTGCCCCTATTTATTCACCACCACCTGCAATATCTTTGCCACCGAGTACCCCAGATGAGTCGCCCGAGGAAATTATTGTACCGCCAGTTGAGGCTACATCAACTGCGCAGTTGATGATAAATAATTTTGAAGTTTATGATATCAGTAACAAAGGCGCAAAAATATTTTGGCAAACTAATTTGGACGCAACTTCATCAATATTATTTGGGACATCAACGGAATATAATTTAATTGTTGAGAGCACCACGGCAACAACTTCGTTGGATATAGTATTGGATAATTTAATGCCAGATCAAGATTATCATATAAAATTAAGTGTTGTGGCTAGCGATGGACAAAGTATTTCAACTGAGGATGCCATATTTCATACGACAGATAAGGCTAATTACGTTGTTATTTCGGAAATTAAAATTAGTGGTGAAACTGTTAGTGACGAATGGATAGAATTGTATAATCCAACAGGCAATATCGTTGATTTATCTGGCTGGTCATTAAAGCGAAAATCAAAATCTGGGAGTGAATACAATTTAGTTAGCTCAGGTTCATTTGCTGGCTCAATTTGGGCGCATGGCTATTTTTTAATAACTCATAAGATTGATTACATGGGGACAACAACAGCAGATTTATTTTATTCATCTAAGAGTTATGCAGTCGCTTCAAATAATACAGTTTTACTTTATGATAATAATGATTTGTTGGTTGATAAGGTTGGGTATGGTGAAGCAAATGATTTCGAGGAATATGTATTTAGTGAAAATCCTGACAGTCAGCAGTCTTTAGAACGTAAAGCACAAAAAAGCGCCACAGCAGAGAGTATGGCGCTTGGTGGCGCAGATGAGTTGTCTGGCAATGCTTTAGACACAGATAATAATTTTTCTGATTTTATTTTACAGGATAATCCCAGTCCTCAAAACTCTGAATTTGTAAGTGAATCGATTTAAATCTTAAAATAATTTTTCTGTTTCAGCGACCATTTTTTCGAGAGAAAATTCTTTTATTTTTTCTTTAGCCAGCTCGCTCATTTTTTGGGCTGTTAATGGATTTTGGATTAAATAATTAATTTTTGTAGTTAACGCTTGGTTATCGGCTGGCTCTACTAAGATACCAGTTTTATCATTTTCAATCATTTCTGGTAGTCCGCCAACATTAGTAGCAATTATTGTTAGACCCGCTGTCATTGCCTCTAGGATGACCCAGGGCATGCCTTCTTTAAGAGAGGGGAGAACAAATATGTCTAACGCCTTTAAGTATGAGCTGGCATTGTTTTTTGAGCCAACGAGTAAAAATTTGTTAGTTAAATTATGGTCTTTTATTAGTCTCTCTAGGCTTGTCCTTTCCGCTCCTTCTCCAATAACTATAAAGATTACGCCTTGTGTCTCTTGTGCAGATTTAATTAAGTAATCTAGTCCTTTGTTTTTGTAAAGATTGGCTATTGTGCCAACAATTTTGTTATTTTGTTTATATATGCTTTCGGGCAATAATTTTTTTAGCGCTTCATCTTTTTTCAAGAAACACAAACTATTTTGATTAAGGCCGTTGTGAATGGCTACTAATTTTTCTGGTGACGCTATGCCAAGTTTAATTGCTAATTCTCTATCACTTTTGGAAACCGTAACAATTATATCTTTAAATCTTGCGCTCCATTTTTCTGCATATAAGTATATGCGTTTTTTTATGTTAGATACATTTTCATTAAACGCCCATCCGCCAATACAATAAATTACTTTTGGTCGGTTCGACGCTGGTAATTGACTTGCTGCATAGCTTCCTAAAACACCGGCCTTGGAGCTATTTAAGTGAATTATATCTGGAGAGACACTAGCGGTGATTTTTTTAATCTCCGAGATTGCCAATAAGTCGCTTAGAGGAGAAATATTTCTTTTTAAATGATTTAGATAAACTCCTTTAACATTTTGCTCATTCAGCCTTGAGATTAAATCATCATCGCCTTGCCCTTCTTTTCCGCATGCTACTGTTATGATATATCGATTTTTTAAAGCACAAGCTAAATCAAAAACCGCTTTTTGCGCTCCTCCAAACTCCGCTTTAGTTATTAGAAATAGAATCTTTTTCATTGGGTTATAATGATTGACTGAAAGGCTAATAAATTGCTATATTTACATTATGGCTGTTTCAGCCTATTTTGGCAATAAAGCAATCTTTTAGCTGTATTTTGATTCGAGTTCAAGAATTATATTTGGTTTTTTGTAGATAATTTAAGCCACGGGAAGAAGTGTTTAATCAGGCAGTCAAGGCAATCTATGGGCTTAGAAGATGATTATCCATTTAATCTAATGAAAAAAAATAATAAAATTTGTTTTGTTTCTGTTGATGTCGAGAGCGACCTAAATGATGAGGCCTCGTTTAGTAATATAAATAGTATTGAGCATCTATTGGGAGTTTTCAGGCAGAATAGTGTTCCGGCAACTTTATTTGTGTCAGGTCTTGTGCTAGAAAAATTTCCTGAACTTGTTAAAAAATGGTCAGTAGAATTTGAAATAGGATCCCATAATTATACTCACGATAGTCTTACAAATTTGTCAGCAGAAGAAAAAACCTTGCAAATAAATAATTTTCAAAATCTTTATAGGCGTAATTTAGGAAAAACTTGTGTAGGTTTTAGGGCCCCACGTCATTTAATTGATAATGAAGAAATAAAATTTTTACAAGATGGGGATTTTGAATATGATAGTAGTGTAATCCCAGACTACGTGTCATTTAAAAGATACGGAGGTTTTAAAGGAAAGGCACCATTAATGCCTTATCGTGTGAGTGAAAAAGATTATCTTAAGAAGGGAGAGTCACGTTTTATTGAATTGCCCTTAACGCCAGTTCTGGGTGGCTTTCCTTTGGCAGGAACTTGGATTAGATATTTCGGGCCAAGCTTTTTTAGAACGCTATTATTTTTTAGAAAACCCAATTTTTTATCTTTGATGATGCACTCGTGGGATGCTATTGAATTTAATGGCCCAAATTCTAGAAATAGTGGAGAAAAGTATTTACATCAATTAGAAATCATTCTAAAACATTTGAAGAAGATAAGCTATGAATTTAAAAGTGGGGAGAAAATTGCTAATGAACTCAAATAAATTTATTAAAATTGATTCCTTTGATGAGTGGAGAACTTTGCTAGGTAAGGTTAAATTTAAAACTTTTTTTCATGAAACAGAATGGGAAAGTTTTTTGGAGAAAGAATTCGAGTGGATTAATTTTGAGCATTTTGTATATGATAATAATGTATTGGTTTCCTTTGCATCAATAAATAAGGGTAGCTCTAGATATGTTTCACATCCATTCTCCGAGTATGGAGGGCCTATGCCATTAGGTCCGGTTATAGATCTTAGGGAATTTAAAAAAGATTTAATTCGGGCATTTGGAGAAAGCTTAAAGATGAACATTCACCCAAAAGCGTTGGAATATTTTAGTAATATATCAACGCCTAAGGAAGAGGGAGCAGGCCTTATCTCTTATTGGGTTGATTGGCGTAATAAAGAAAAAGATTTAATGATTCACGAAGTGAGAAAGACACTTAGGCATTCGCTAGATCGTTTAAATGAAGAAAATATATTGATAGCTACATGTTCTGACAAAGATGAATTACAGCAATTTTATCGTCAGTATTTGTTTAATATGCGAGAGAAGCTGAATCTATCTCTCCCTATGTCATTTTTTAATTTTTTTTTCAATAACTCTAAAGTAGATATTGTGCTCGCAAAAAAGGAAGATAAGGTTATTGGTGGTAGCATCTTTTTGAATTATGGAGATTTTTGTCATTACTTTATAAACGCTGTTGATGTTGATGACAACCCGTCGGCGCTAATATTGTTTGAGAAAATTAAGAATGTTTCAGCAGAAGGGAAAATTATGGATTTAGGTGGCACTAGAGAAGGTTCTAGTTTAGAGACTTTTAAACAAGCGTGGCATGGAGAAAAGAAAAACATTATTCAAATAGGGGAGACCAACGGTGCGATGAGGAATAGTAGCATGCGAAAATTGTGGAAATATTTACCGATAGGATTAGTACCAATAATAAGTAAAGGGCTTTATCCAAAAATAATTTAATGATAGATGCAGAGAAAAAAATGAATATTTTAATTCCAATCTTACACTACCCTCCGGTAATTGGTGGTTTTGAAATATTTGCAAAGAATATTTCCGAGTGTATTGCAAATAAACATAATGTTTTTGTCCTCACGGGTAAAGTTGCAGGTCAACCAGACATGGAAATTAAAGGGAATTTAATTGTTAGAAGAGTCGGTCTGCGCAGGTTAAATGATTTATCACAGAGCTCAGTTTTCTATATTGTAACTACGCTGGCAGCTATTTTTTGTTCTGCTTTTATGATGGCTTTTAGGAAGAAGGTTAATATCATCCATTGCCAAGGTTTCTTTAGTGGTCTTATAGGGCTTAAAATAAAATGGCTGACAGGTATTAAGTATATTATTACAATACAATCAGCGGATTACTCAACATATCACCCTTCCTTTAGTCAAAAATGGCTAGTCAAAATCAAAATGTTTTTAGAGAGAATAGTCTATAAGCAGGCTGCAGTGAGACATGCAGTAAGCAATGCTCTTGTGGAATATTATGCTGAATTCGGCTTCAAAGACGGGATAATGATACCTAACGGTGTTGAGTCGGATATTTTTAAGTCAGCCAAGGATAAAAAATTACTAAGAAAGGAATTGGATTTAGATACTGATAATCTATTAATATGTGTTTCTCGGTTGGAGCATAAAAATGGAACTCATGATTTAATCAAGGCTGCATTATCGATAAAAAAAGAAGTCACTAATTTTAAGCTTTTAATTATTGGTGGCGGTAGTCAAAGAAAGGAACTAGAGACAATGCGAGATAGTATGGGGCTTGGTAGGGAAATTATTTTTTTAGGCGATGTTTTGCACAGCGACTTGCCGAAGTATTTGAGCGTGGCGGATATTTTTGTTCGTCCTGCATTAGCAGAGGGATTCGGAATTGTTTTCTTAGAAGCTATGGCCTCCGAGGTAGCCGTAGTCGGGACACCAGTCGGTGGCATAGTTGATTTTATTAAGGATGGGGAAACGGGTCTCTTCTGTAAACCTAACAACCCACAAAGTATTGCAAATGCACTTATTAAGCTAATCAAAGATAAAAAACTGTATGACAATGTTGTTAGGGGTGGTATAGAATTACTGAAGAATAAGTATAATTGGGATGCAATTTCTGAAAAAATGGAGAAAATTTACCGATTAGCAATTAGAAGAAAAGTTTTAATTATTTCCGGAATATTTCCGCCAGATATTGGGGGGCCAGCAACTATATTAGAAAGTTTGTCTAAGGATTTAGTTGCAAATGGGTTCACAATAGGTATTTTAACTTTTGGTGAGAAAACAGAATTAGATAATTATTCATTTTCAGTATATAGAGTTTCTAGAAATTGGTGGGGGCCAATTAAGTCTGTTGTTTTTTTATTTGAGGCTTTTTTTAGAGTGCCTAATTATGATTTAATTTATTTACAGGATCTATATTTGCCAGGTTTGGCTGGTTTTTTATCAGCAAAATTTTGGTCTAAAAAAGTTGTCTCAAGATTTGTTGGTGACTGGGCCTGGGAAAACGCGTCCCTTAATAAAGTTATTACCGATGACTTATTAACCTTTCAGTCAAAAAAATATTCGATGGCAATAGAGCTACGGAAAAAAATCAGAAGAAGAGTTTTAGTTGGAGCCAATGTGGTTATTGTCGCGAGTAACTTTTTGAAAGAGGTTGCAATGAAAATTGGCGTAAAAGGAGATAAAGTTCAGGTTATTTATAATTCAGTAGATTTCATGGATAGAGAAATTTCTAGCTTGTCAAGTAAAAGTGATCTTCGTAAGAATTTGGCACTAGGCGGACTTATTATTGTTTCTGCTGGGAGACTCGCGCCTTGGAAGGGGATGGAAGTTCTAATAAGGGCATTCTCTGGGATTCATAAAAAAATTAGCGAAACAATTCTGGTGATTTTAGGAGACGGTATTGAATATAATCGCTTGAATAAATTGGTGGAAGAGCTACAGTTGAGCGATTGTGTTAAGCTAATTGGTCGCGTTCCTAGAGAATTAATGCTCCAGTATCTTAAGTCGGCTGATATTTTCGCTTTAAATACAAATTACGAAGGGATGTCGCATACTATTTTGGAAGCAATGAAATTTGGATTACCAATTGTTACAACAAATGCTGGCGGTAATCCTGAGACGGTTCAAGATGGAGTGTCGGGCGTTCTGGTGGATTATAATGACGTTGGGGCATTCGAGAGGGCATTTAGTAATTTATTAGAAGATAAAAATATTTTGGAACGGATGAGTGAGGCATCATTTGCGCATTCGGTAAACTATAAATGGTCAAATGTGATTGAAAAAACAACTAAAATTTTTAATAATTTATGAAAGTTTTACTAATAAATCCAGCTTTTAATATTGCAAAGGAAAAATATGATACTAGCATATCTGTTGGTCTTTTGTGTCTTGGATCATATTTAGTTCAAGAAGGTGTTGAAACAATCATTATAGATGGTG
>PFDW01000057.1 GCA_002793835.1 Candidatus Portnoybacteria bacterium CG10_big_fil_rev_8_21_14_0_10_36_7
AGATCCCGGCTAAAGTTTCTACAGAAAATGGGGTGATTAGGCCAGGTGATAGTTTAACCTCGGCTTCTATTCCTGGTTATTTAATGAAAGCTAATGCTAGTGATTCTACCGTGGCTATCGCTTTAGAACAGTTAAACTCAAACCAAGGTACAATTCAAGTGATGATTTCTAGACGCAATAAGAGTTTAACTGTAGAGGAAGTAGAAGAACAAGTGACTAAACATATCGCTGATATGGAAATCGAAGATGAGGTAAATATCTTGGTGGCTAATGCTATTGATAATTTAAACTTAGATGATGAAATAAACCAGATTATTAGTCCATTATTATCTATTATGGATAGTAAATTAGCGACCGAAGCGAGAAACCTAAATAATGAAATTAATAGTATTAATTCTAGAGTCATCCAAAATACTATTACAGTTCAAGCTCTTCAGAGTCAATTAGCTAGTAGCACTCAAATATTATCAAATAGGCTAGATACTTTAGAGCAAATTACGGTTAACAATGTTTCAGCGATTGATTTTATTAATAATCAAATAATGAACTTAGAGGAACAAGCCTCAAGCACCAATGCTATCTTGACTTCATGGTTGAATAACAATACGGCAATAACAGTCACTAAGCCACAATCCAATACTCAAGAAACTTTAGCGGTTCAACAAGCAGCAGCTTTCTATGGCACGATTACGGTGATTGGTGAAGCTGGTTTTACCTCCAAAGTGACTTTTGAAAATGATATAGAGGTTAAGGGTAAAATTTATGTCTCTAGTGATCAAGCGGGCATAGTCACTTTACCAGCTAATGCTACTTCAACTTTGGTAGAATTTTCTGGTGAGTATAGATGGCTACCGATAATTACCGTTACGCCTAGGAGTAATTTAGAAAACAGAAATTATTGGATAGAAGATCAAGATCAGACTGGTTTTAGAATTGCTATTGATCCGATCTTAAATAAAGATTTAAAATTTAATTGGCACTCATTAGCCATACTTAATGGTTTAAATGAGAGTTATGGACAAGTGGCGGGAACTACCGCAGTAGCTGGTTGTCGGGATGCTTCGGCAAATAATTATAATCCATTGGCCACTGAGGATGATGGTTCTTGTACTTATCCAGTTGTGGCACCAACCCCGACTCCTAATCCTGTGCTGACTCCTGTTCCCGAACCAGAGCCAACACCTACTCCTCAGCCAGAGGCTGATCCGCCTTTGGCGGAAACACCAACACCGGAGCCAACATCAACTCCTGTGTCAGTACCAGAACCAACTCCGACTCCAATCCCAGAACCAACTGCTGAACCAACTCCGACTCCTACACCTACACCTACACCTACATCAGAGCCGACACCTTAATTATCATCTTCATCATATAAATTGTCATCCCAACGTCACATAAACTGTCATCCACGTCATATAAATTGTCATCCCCGCGTACCTGCCTGCCGGTAGGCAGGGGCGGGGAACCAGTCATAAAATTTAGTCAAAACTATGTCAAAATATTATTATGTTTATATATTGGCTAATAAACGTAATGGCACTCTATATATTGGAATAACTAGCAATCTAGTTAAAAGGGTTTGGCAACAAAGAATAAAATTTTTAAAGGTTTTACTGATAAATATAATGTAGATAAATTAGTATATTATGAATTTTTTGAAGATGTAAATGAAGCTATTGGTTATGAAAAGAGAATTAAAAAATGGAATAGATTATGGAAATTAAGAATTATAGAAGAAAAAAATCCAACTTGGCAGGATTTGTATGAAAAAATAAGTGTTGCTTAATATTATTGTTTTCAGGTCTGGATTCCCGCCTTCGCGGGAATGACAAGAATGTACAAGACGATAGTGAATTGAAGATGGGATTCCCGCCTTCGCGGGAATGACAGAATATATTATTATATTAATTGGTTTTGAAATAAAATCAAAAATTTGTTACAATCAAGACATTAATAAATAAATAAATTTATATGAACGAAGTAACTTTAACTAATGCTAATTTTGAAACCGAGGTTTTGAAATCTGACCAACCGGTATTAGTGGATTTTTACGCGGATTGGTGTGGACCATGCAAGATGCAGGGGCCGATTGTCCATGAAGTGTCCGAAGCGATAGGGGACAAGGCCAAGGTGGGCAAATTAAATGTAGATGAAAATCAAGAAGTGGCTCAGAAATTTAATGTCATGTCTATTCCAACTTTAATTATCTTTAAAAATGGTCAGGCGGTAGAAACTATGGTTGGGGTTCAAACCAAAGACTCTTTGATCGAGAAGCTTAATAAGTTAGCTTAATATTATTATGGCCGAAAAAAAGAAATGTGATCTGTTAATTGTCGGGGCGGGTCCGGCTGGACTCACTGCGGCGATTTATGCGACTCGTCGAAAACTAAAAACCGTAGTGGTTTCTATGACAATTGGCGGACAAATGGCCCAGACCAATGAAATAGAAAATTATCCTGGTTTTGATTTTATTGATGGTTTAACTCTAGCCAATAATATGAAGGCCCAAGCGGAAAAATATGGCGCCGAATTTGATTTTGAAGAAATTTTGGAAATCAAAAAACAGTCAGATGTTTTTATCGCCAAAACCAAAAAATACGAGTATGAGGCCAAATCAATTATTTTGGCCTTTGGTTTAATGCCGCGTAAATTGGATGTGCCTGGCGAAAAAGAATTGACGGGGCGCGGGGTGACTTATTGCGCGACTTGTGATGGGCCTCTATTTAAAAATAAAGTTATCGCTATTGTCGGCGGTGGTAATTCAGCCATCGAAGCGGCGGAGTATATGTCCAAAATTGCTAAACATGTTTATGTGATCAATCGCACTGATCAGTTTCGAGCCACGCCAATTTTACTAGAACAAGCGAGGAGCAAAAAAAATATTGAATTTTATTGTTTCACGGTTATTAAAACCATAAAAGGCGAGACAGTCGTTAAGTCCATAGATATAGCTAATTTAAAAGATGAATCCGTTATTGAGGAACTGGCCGTAGACGGCGTGTTTATAGAAATTGGCTATCAAGCCAAGACGGATTGGCTAAAAGATGTGGTGAATTTAAACAAACGCGGAGAAATAATTGTGGATCGCAATGGCATTACTTCAACCGCTGGCATATTTGCTTCCGGGGATTGTAGTGATACCCATTATAAACAAATTGTTATTTCGGCCGGTGAAGGCGCCAAAGCCGCTTTGCAGGCTTATAAATATATTGTTGGCAAAGAGGGCAAGGTGGCGATGCCGGATTGGGGGGTTTGTGAACTGGTCGGGACCGATAAGACCGCTAAAGTTAAAATGGAAAAAGACCAGTGATCGGAAATTATTTAAAAACCGCTCCAAGAGTGGTTTTTAAATTGAAATGAAATATTTAAGATGGTATAATATTTATATAAATCATAACTCTAAATATATGCCAGATATTAGTGGCAATGAATTAATTAAAGTTAATGTTTTTGAAAAAGTTGGTTTGGCCGAAGGCATGAATGTTGGTGATTTGGGTTGCGGTAATTTAGGTTATTTTTCGGTGCCAGCCGCTAAAATAGTCGGCAAAAAAGGCACAGTTTATGCGGTGGACATTTTAAAATCTGTTTTACAGTCGGTGGTCCATATCGCCAAACAAGAAGGCCTGGATAATATTAAAGCCATTTGGTCTAATTTGGAAATAGTCGGAGCCACCAAAGTGCCGGCTAATAGTTTAGATTTAACTATATTAATAAATATGCTGTTTCAATCCACCGATGACGCTAAGGTATTTTTGGAATCATATCGCTTAACCAAATCGGGTGGTAAATTAGTGGTGATTGATTGGTTGATGATTAGTACGCCCTTTGGTCCGGAGTTAAATAAACGGATCAAAAAAGAGGAGGCGGTAACATTGGCTCAAGCTGCCGGTTTTAAATTTAGTGAGGAGTTTGCAGCCGGTCCTTATCACTTCGGCTTGATTTTTATTAAATAATTTGTTTAACTGTTGTAGTGATCTGGTGGTGGTAGTTTAGGACATGGGATTGCGGAGTTTATCCCGAGCGAAGCGAAGGATCTGCTCGCAATGACGATCCCGGTAAGCAGGCCTGCCTGCCGGCTTGTCTGCCGGAGGCATGGTAGGCAGGGCGAAAAGCCATTTATTTTTAAATTATTTTGATTTTATTAATTTTTATTTACTATGCCATTTAACATTACTAGTTATTTTAAATTAGAAAGATTTTTAAGTTTACAACCAGCCATTGCGCTGTCCACCATATATTTTTTAGTAGCGATTTTTGGTGGTTTACTTATAATGGCTTTGATTATAAAACTTACGAAAAAAATAACTCATCAGGATTCTTTCTTTAAAAAGTTACTCCAAAAATATTTTGTGATGTTAATGACCATGAGTCTTTTGGGGTTGATGTTAACTTGGTTTCGATATGAAAGAGTTTATATTTTGTCCGCTCGATTTTTGTTATTAGTTTGGTTTTTGGGAATGGCTGTCTGGTTGGTCTATATTTTAAAATATCAATTTAAAGTTATGCCTCAAGAACGAATTAAATTACAAAAAACCCAAGAATTTAATAAATATCTGCCCAAAAGAAAATAATTTCTATGGCTGCTAGCGGACATAATTCTCAAATTGGTAAATTAGGTGAAGATTTGGCTAGCCAGTTTTTAGAAAATCAAGGTTATCAGATAATTGATAAAAATTTTTTTACTAGATACGGCGAAATAGATCTCATTGCTCAAAAGGGCAATGAGGTTTTATTTTTGGAGGTCAAAACGCGGTCTTCCAGTTTATATGGCTATCCGGAGCAAGCTGTAGACGCCAAAAAAATTAAACATTTACTAGAAGCTATCAAGTTGTATTTAAAAATTAAACAACTTAAAAGTTTTTGGCGACTAGATATTATTAGTGTGGAATTAAATAATCATCAGCCCACTAATATTAAATGGTTTAAGGATATTTCTGGCGGGTATTGATTGTGGATTTAGTTTATTTTTTCAATCTTGGTTATATTGAGTCAAATAAAAAAATCCACATTTTATTAATGTGGATTAAGTATGATTTCCAGTTGGTTTAAGTTAATAATAAAATATTAATACTATGCCCAACGTGCGAATCCCAGTTAAGACGTGATACATTTTCAGGTTTAAAAATACCACCTTCCAAAACTCTCTGCAGGGCTTTAATAATTTGAGCCTCATGGGGGAATTTTTCTATCAAGGTATTTAGGTCTTTATTGTAACGTAAAAGATCTAATAAATATACTAATTGTTCCGGTTTCTCTTCATAATGTCCACTACTACAAACTTTTATAAAAAT
>PFDW01000056.1 GCA_002793835.1 Candidatus Portnoybacteria bacterium CG10_big_fil_rev_8_21_14_0_10_36_7
TGTAAACAATTATCAGATATTGCAAGTTTGTGTACAGCAAGTGGTAGTGATAATAACTGTAATGATACATTTTGTACAGAAAATAATGAATCTCCGCCAGAATGTGTTCCAGGTTTTAATGTGTGTAATGATGCAAAACAATCTGAGTGTACTGCTGACCAAGGTTGTGAATGGAAATAAATAATTTTATGAAACAAAAAAGTTTACATTTTATCAAGTTCGTAATATGTAATATCTTTTTATTTGCATTGAGTACCACATCAGTATTTGCTGTCAAAACACTGGGTGATGCACAGGGCAATTCATCTCAGATTGCGAAGTCTGGTGGATTTGAACAAAGTAATGTTGCAGAATTATTGGGAAATGTGATAAAAAAGGGATTAACAGTAGTGGGCGTAGTATTTTTTGCGCTTATGATCTATGCAGGTCTACGATGGATGACTGCACGTGGTGAGAGTGAACAAGTAGAAAAAGCTCGTGGAACAATTATTGCATCAATGATTGGCCTGGTAATAATTGTGAGTTCCTATGCAATAACAAATTTTGTACAAATAAATATTATACAAAAATCAGGTGGAGGAGGTGTGGATGGTCCAAATGCACCAAATGTTGCAGGTGGAGAAAAAATCGCTTGTTGTCTTGATTGGACAGGCGGAACAGCGGACAAATCTACTGCAATAGCATCTCGTATGACAACACTCAATGATTGTAAATATCAGGGTGAAAATAGTAATGGTAGTGATAATTTTGGTTGTGCTGGTCCAAAAGCAGGTTGTTGGGAATATTTTGCCGAAGTTGCGACTCTTGATCAGTGTGCGATAAAAAAACAAGAAGCGTATAATACGACTGGTGTAACACCACCAGTGAATTCTTGGAAAGATATATTTCAATAAAAATTTTATATGAAAAAAATAATATATAGTATATATCTCATATTACTTGGTTTTGCATGTCCTGTCTCTGCACAAGGTCTCAAAAGTTCAGAAGTACCACTCAATGCCGTATCAAAACAAAGTGGTGTGACTGAAGGGAATGTGGGCAATGTAGTAGGAGGTCTTATTTCAGGCGTATTAACGTTGGTAGGTGTTATATTTTTGGTCCTTATGGTCTATGCAGGTATTTTGTGGATGACTGCGCGAGGTAAGGATGATCAGATAGAAAAAGCACGCGATATTATTATTGCAAGTCTTATTGGTTTATTTATTGTCGTGAGTGCGTATGCGATTACCGTATTTGTTACGTCACGTTTTTAGTCTTTTTGATTTAATATAACCATATGATACAAAGAATAATTGTTTCATTCGTAATAATCATCTGTATGATACCAGTCACTGTATCAGCACTTGACTTGGGTGGTGATCAAGGTGGTTTATTACAAAATGCAGGAAATAAAGCAGGTTATGATGTGGCAGGGACGACTGATACGAGCTTTTCCCAAGGGATTGGTAAAATAATAAATATTGTATTGTCTTTGGTCGGAGTAATTTTTACTGTGCTTATGGTATATGCAGGGTATCTATGGATGACGGCACGTGGCAAAGATGATCAAGTCGAAAAAGCACAAGATATTATACGCGCAGCGATTATTGGTATTATTGTGACACTTGGTGCATATAGTATTACAAATTTTGTCGTGCCACGTATTCTCGAAGCAACAATAAAATAATTTTTTATGAAAGTATTTTTGTATATTATAATGGGAATTGTTGTGAGTAGTTTTTTGTTTACCTCTATTGTCTATACAGTAAATGATGAAAAAACATCAATAAAAGATGCAGCGGTGAATCAATTGAATGTCGGTGCAAAAGAAGCTGGTTATGGTGAAAATCCTCAAGATCCACGTCTTGTTGTCAATACAATTGTGATGTTTTTTGTATCGTTATTTGGTTCTATTATGACATTATTGTTTGTATATGCAGGATATTTATTTCTCACATCTCATGGTGAGGAGAGTAAGTTGACGACTGCACGTCAGACTGCGCAGGCTGCTGTTATAGGATTGATTATTGTATTGTTTGCATATAGTATTGCGTATTTTGTTGGCAAGCGTGCACAAGAAATCACTGGTACGGGAAAAACAACTATGTTATTAGAAACTATTCATTATATATGAAACGATTTTTTGTTATTTTTTCAGTGTTATGTTGTTTATCATTTGTATTCGTCGTACCTCATGTACGTACTGTCAATGAAGATAATAAAACAGAAGAAACAAAAACACTCAAAGATACTTATGGCAAACAATTGCAAGCGTTTGCTGGTAAAAAAGGTGCAGATCTTGGGGCACCGCGTGATGTGCGTGTCATCATAGCACAGGGTATTCGTGTATTTTTATCTATTGTTGCATTACTTGCAGTTATCTATATTATATATGGTGGATATTTATTTTTGACATCTGGTGGTAAATCAGACAAGGCTGATAAAGGGCGTGGTATTATTACCAATGGTATTATAGGTTTGTTAATTATTATTACATCATATAGTATTGTCTATGGAATTTATTATACGGTCTATGGGGCTATAAATCCTTTTGGTGGATATGTAAAAAATGATCTTGGCGGATATTATCAAAAATATGTTGAACCAGATAATAAAAGTTTCTATAACACTGATCCAATGGGTGGTACAAATATTCCGGATGCCTATTTGCCAAAATAATTTTTTATATTATATATAAAAATCCCGCATTATGCGGGATTTTTATTATCTTATTTCTGGCAAATCATCATGAATATTTTTCCCTCGTAGATATATACTAAAGAAATTTATAATATTATTGAAGATATTTATAATGTTGAGACCACGATATCGTCGAGTAGAAATAAAGTTTTTAAAATGCCAATCAACATGAATTTGACCATATTGTTTGATACGTTTTGATATGATACTATCTTCATGAAACTTGTCTGTTCCTTGCAAAAATCCACCACATTGTTTTGCTATATCAGTTTTTATCACCATATTACAACCAAGTAGTGTATGTTTTGGTGCGAGCCATACAAGAAAAAAAGCCGATAATGCAAAAAAAATATTTAATAATTTGTTTCCATCATATCCATATGTGGGGCCAGTCACAGCAGCGATATTGTTATATTTTGTCATCGCATGTTCAGCTGTTTTGAGCCAGTCTTGTGGTACGCGTGCATCAGCATCAGTGGTGATATAATAGAGACCTTGTGCATGGAGTAGACCTGCCTGTCTGGCAAATGTTATTCCTTTTTGTGTTTCAGTAATGACATGATAACCATATAATTTTACGATTTCTATACTATTATCTATGCTTCCATTATCAACAATAATGACCTCGTAATCATCTGTGGGGTAGTCAAGATTTTTTAATGCGTCAAGACAAGCAGGAAGACGTTTTTCTTCATTGAGAACAGGTATAATAATAGAGAATTTCATATGTTAGTATGATACAGAAAAAAATGAACTTGTGCAAATAAAAAAGATCTGTCAGTGGGGTGGCCAACGGGGAATGAACGATGTTTTTCCGATGGGCGGAGAATAATGGCTTGTATCTGTCGTGCGGTTCAATGGCCACGACCTTGTCGCCTTTAACCCACACACGCTTTATAATCATTTGTATCCACGCCTGTCTTTCTTCGTTCCCGATGTCTGCTTGCCACAAATTATTAAAATCTTTCAAAAAGTCCTCTACTTCTCTTAAAAATTGTTGCCTTAATTTTGCAGTATTCCCAATTACTTGGCGAGGGACAACGGGGGCAACTTGGTGCAACAATTTAAGTTCATCTTCTATTGCTTTCATTTCATTAAAATACTGCTCTTGCGTCATCTGTTCGGTATTTTTGAATATAAAGTTTAATTTGTTGGCTTTCTTCTCAAGCGTGTCAATTCTTTTGCTGTTGTCTGTAATCTTTTCTTCGTCAGCCGGACGTGTCAGCATTTCTTCAAGTTTGGCGAGCGTCTTTTTTACTATTTCATCCGGTACATTAAAACCCTCTAAGTATTTAATGACCTGTTTATCTATAACATCACACCTCACTTTTTCTTGACTGCAACTTTTATTTTCTCGGCTAAACTTGCAACCGTAGGTCGGGTATTCCACCATTTCACCTTTTTTATTTTTCCAGCGCATTGTTTCACAATACATTTTTGGCAACATTTTGGTGCGGTCGGTTTTATCTTCCTTTCCTTTGATGTGTTTTATACAGCGATAGCAATAAACCAAACCACGTAAAAGATAAAAACGATGATTGGCCACTGGACGTCCTCGTTTACTTTTTCTTTCTTCCAACGTTTCCTGCACTTTGTAAAACAATTCTTTATCTAAAATAGAGGTGTGATTGCCTTGCACTTCAGGGTAATTTTTTCTCGGGGAATAAACCAGCCCAATGTATGACTTATTACTTAAAATACTTTTCATCGAGCTGTATGTAAAAGGGTGCCCATACTTGGTAATTTTGTTTTCTTTATTCAAAATCACGGCAATTTCTTTCATCGAGTACTTGCTCGAAGCATACATTTGAAAAATCTTTTTTACCAGCTTGGCTTCTTTTTCGTGCACTCGCCATTTTTTCTCGTAGATTTTTCTTTCTCTTTCCTGATCATAGCCAATTTCTTTTTTGTAGTAGCCAAGCGGGGGATTACCAAGCTGGTAACCCTGTAATCTTTTTTCTTGAAAGCTGTCACGCACCCACTTGCTTAATTGTTTAGAGTAGTATTCATCAAACATTTCGTTAACACATTCATTCAAAAAAGCCGAAGGGTCGTTCCAATTTCCAAATGGTTGGGTAACCGATTTTACGTCAATGTTTAATTTACCTCTTAACTTGTCTTTATATTTTCTTGCTTCTCTGACATTTCGAGCAAAACGTGAGGTGTGGTAAATTAAAATTAAATCAAACTTTTTCTGTTCGGCGTCAATCATCATCCGCAAAAAATCCCCACGGTTTTCGCTTTTTGTGCCCGACAGCAAATCTTTATACCAGCCAACCACTTTCATTCCATTTTTGTCAGCATAATCTTTTATCATTCGCACCTGGTTGTCGGGCGAGAAACCTTTGTCTTGGTCTTTCGTGCTTTCTCTGATATAGGCGGCTACACGAATAATGCGGTTGGTGTTTTCTGTGTTATTTTTAACCATAAAAATGATTGACTTATGTGTGTATAGTATTATATAATTTTGTTGAACCTAATTCAAGTTGTT
>PFDW01000035.1:0-4977 GCA_002793835.1 Candidatus Portnoybacteria bacterium CG10_big_fil_rev_8_21_14_0_10_36_7
AAGTTGAGAAAAACAGTAGTTGCATTTTTTGGATTGAGCGTCGGAAGTCATTCCGCACTTACATGGATGATGTTATCACGAGCAGATGAGGTTAAAATCATTGATCCTGATGATATTTCACCAACAAATTTAAACAGATTACGTTTTGGTTGGGATAGTGTTGGTAAAAAAAAGATCGATGTGGTTGGAAAGGCGCTATTAAAAATCAATCCATTTGTTAAGATTTTTAAATCAAATAACACTTCTTCTAAATCACTAATACAAACATTATCTTCGTTACCTAAAGTCGATGTAGTTGTTGACGCGATAGATAAAATTGAGGATAAATTATTATTGCGTAAGACATGCAAAGAAAAGAAAATTCCACTTTTATCTGCGGCAGACGTAGGAGATAATATTTTTTTAGATATTGAACGATATGATCTTTATCCTCAACCTATTTATTTCTTAGGACGAATTCCAAATATTGAGAAAGTTGATTTCTCCAAACTTACCGAACTTGGAAGAAAAAGATTGCTAATACGATTAGTAGGATTGGATTTCAACAGTGAAAGAATGCTTAAATCTTTATACGCTATTGGAGATACTGTAAATACATGGCCGCAACTTGGATCCACGGCAACTATTGCTGGTGGGTTAATAACAACAGCTATAAAAAAAATACTTATTGGTGAGGCTTTAAAGAGTGGGAGATATAAGATTGACCTTGATGGTTTGCTGATGTCTGATTCTGTTAAAAAAAGAAAGAGAAAATCTCAATTGATAAAGAAGGTAAAGAAAAAATTTAAAATGGATTGGTAAATTATATGCATCTTTCATTAAAAGAAATTGAGTTACTTTGTAAAGCTGGTGCTACGGCTCCTTCAGGAGGTAATGTACAACCATGGGTTGTAGATGCATATTCCAATGCCTTTGTTATAAGGCTCGATCCCATCCGCTCAGTAAGTTTTCTTGATGTTGGGAGGTATGCTTCATTGCTATCTCTAGGATGTTTTATTGAAAATGTTGTTATTGCTTCGAAGCAGTTAGGTTTGGAGACGAAAATTACAAATTATGAAATTAGCGATATCAGTAAACCTGTAGTGGAAATTAAATTTCTTTATCGTTTAAAAACAAATAAAAGTGATCTTTATAACTTTATTTTTAAACGCTGTACGAACAGAAAAATTTCTGATGGTTCTTTAATTCCCAACGAACTCATAGATGAGTTTAATACTGTTGCTAAAAATATAGATAAAAATTTTAATTTTATAGGCAAGTACAACTACTATGAAAAAAAACAACTAGCTAAAGTATTAGGGAAAGCTGACGTGATAAGAAATACACATGAAGAAAGTTTTAGACAGATGATGAATGAATTTCGTTGGACGGGTGACGAAGTTAAAAAAACTTGTGATGGAATAGACATTAAAACATTAGAACTACCTAAGTACGCAGCTAAGGGACTATTACTTTTAAAACAGTTTCCACACCTACGAAAAATTATTCCCAAGCAATCTTTTGAAGAGCTAGCTAAGCCAATATTAGAAGAATCGTCACATATTTGTTTTCTCAATAGCTCTAACAATATTGATAGTAAAACAATGATTACTATTGGTAGAGCTTTAGAAAGGATCTGGCTAACTGCTACAAAATATCATTTGTCTGTTCAACCGTGGACTATTATTTCACTTTATATGATTAGAGTAAATTTTTTTTCAGGTAAGGGATTTAACGATCACGAAATTTTAGAAATAAGAAACCTAGAAAAAGATTTGAGAAAAATTTTAAATATTAACAAGAATGAAATTCCGGTATTTATTTTTCGACTGTCAAAATCAGATCCTCCGACCGCACATTCTCTTCGGCGTAATTGGCAAGATTTTACTCGGTTTCATAAAGAACTTCTATAAGCTGTGATAACATAAATATATGAGTCTAGAGTTTTTGATAGTAATTATCGCAGTGCTTGGAATTACTTTTTTGGGTTGGTTTACTTTACTTAAAAATCCTAAAAGCGCAACAAATAAAATATTTTTCCTTTTTGCTTTAACCTTAGCTATTTATCTTTTTATTAACTATCAACTTTCAATTCAAAATGACGATAAATCAGCATATTATTGGGTTAAGCTTGTAATGTCAATTGCCGCATTAATTAATTTACTATTTTTTCTTTTTACCTATACCTTTCCAAAGGCAATAATATCACCGAAAGGATGGAAATTATTTATATTAATCACTTGGACTATTAGTATAATCTTTTTATCTCAGCTGGGTTACGTATTTACATCTGCAAAAGCAATACAATCAGGCGCTGGGACACCGGGTCCTGGCATGCCTCTATTTTTGCTTCACACAATACTTTTACTGGGTGGTGGTTTTGTTGTATTAATAAGACATTATCGACGTTCTACGGGAATCGAGAGACTTCAAATTAAGCACGTGATATTTGGTGCGGTCCTTATGTTTTGTGCAATTCTTGTAGTAAATCTTTTTTTTGTAGTTGTATTCAAAATAGCTGCTTTCGTAGGATTGCTTCCACTTTATATCTTATTGTTTGTGGGATTTGTTAGTTACGCCATCATCAAACACCGTTTTCTCGACATCCGTCTTATAGTCGCCCGCGCTGTGGCCTATATTTTTCTCCTGATCTTTATAGGTGTGGGTTATATCGCATTTTTGTTTGATGTAGCAATACTGATTAACAGAGATAAGCCCAATAGAGAAACCGTCCAGGGACTAATAATGCCCGCAATAATAGCATTACTATTTGCAATTTCATTCCAACCGCTGCGCAGATTTTTTGAAAAAATTACAAATAAATTTTTTTATAAAGACAAATACGATCCCAATACTCTCCTCTGGGATTTAAGCCGCATCATGGCTGCCACTCTAAACCTTTCCGATCTGTCAAAAAAAATTCTTGACAAACTATTGGAAGCAATAAAAATCAATTATGGGGCAATTGTTCTTATCCGACACTCTTCAATCATCTGGGTTGGCGGGGCGGGGAAAACAAGCGACAGGCCTTTTAAAGGTAAAGATATATACGAGCTTATTCACTCATCAAACAAAACCCAAGATCAAAAAGAAAACATCATTATTTTTGAAGAACTTCCCGAATCGAAGACTAAAAATACGATGCGTGAGCACAATATTACCATTGCGTTACCACTCGTTGTCCGCAAAGAACTTATCGGCGGAATTTTACTTGGAGAAAAATCATCCGGTGAGATTTACTCCTCAGAGGACATAGATCTCCTCAAGATTTTTGCGCCAGAGGTTGCCGTTGCTGTCAAGAATGCTCTTTCATATGAAGAAATTAAGAGGTTCAATATCACTTTGGAAGAAGAAGTAAAGAGAGCAACTGAAAAATTACAAAATGCCAATACAAAACTGAAAGAACTCGACAATCTGAAGGACGAGTTCGTATCTATTGCTTCCCATGAGCTTCGCACGCCAATGACCGCGGTCAAAAGTTATTTGTGGATGGCTATAAATCAGCCGGGGCAAACATTAAAAGACCAGTTGAAAAAGTACTTGGAAATTTCATATGCGTCAACGGAAAGACTGATCAGACTTGTAAATGACATGTTGACAGTATCAAGAATTGAAAGAAATAAAATCGAACTAAAACTTGAACCGATCAATGTGTGTGATATTGTTAAAATGGTCTATGACGAGCTTAAGATCACCGCAGATCAAAAACACATAACTTTTCAATTACTGGGCTGCGAAACCGATAAATACAATGTTAACGCCGACAAAGAAAAATTACGCGAAGTATTCCAGAATATTGTCGGTAATTCCTTGAAATTTACGCCTGAAAAAGGAAAGATAACCATAAATGTTACGATGAGCGGGCCCAACAAGATAGCCATATCAACAACCGACACGGGTCCAGGGATACCAAAAGAAGATCTCTCAAAATTGTTTCAGAAGTTTAGCCGCATTGAATACTCATACACAAAACACAGCGGCACACCGGGTACGGGTCTGGGTCTTTATATCTCAAAGCAGATTGTTGGTTTACACAACGGTGATATTACGGTAGAATCAGAAGTAAACGTAGGTACGACATTTACCGTCTTGTTGCCTACTATATCAACTGACGGAAAGTAATTTACAATATTTATGGCCGATGAAAAAACTCAAACTATAAAAAAAATACTCATTGTTGAAGATGAGACATATATCCGGGATCTTTATGTGCAAATTCTTCTTAAGGAAGGTTATCTTGTTGACTCGGCGTCAGATGGAGAAGAAGCTTATGTAAAGATATCAAAAAAAGAATACGATCTCATACTACTGGATATTATTTTGCCAAAAATTGACGGACTGCAAGTTTTGGAAAAATTAAAGAAGGAATCAATAAAAATATCAGCACCCGTCGTGCTTCTCACAAATTTAAGTCAGGAAGTGGTGGTGGCAAAAGCCGTTGATTATGGCGTTCGAGGCTACATGGTAAAGAGCGATCTGACGCCGCAAGATATCATTAATGAAGTTAGGGGATATCTAAACGGTGAGCACGTGCGCACCCAGTTGAAGTAGTGAATTTATAGTTGTAGAATAAATTTATGTATAACGGTAAACGCGGGCAGTCATTACTTGTCATAGTGCTTCTGATATCGGTTGTTTTTACCCTTGTTGCCACGGCATCATATCGTTTTACTACGGAAACCCAGACTAGTAAGCTTCAAGAGGAGTCGGTACGCACTCTTGCCGCTGCGGACTCCGGTATTGAGCGTGGGCTTCAGATTGCCGCAAGCCAAGCATCATACTCCCGGAATTTTACCCAGGCATTTTCTGGAACAAATGCCACGCTTGCTGGGATCAATCAAGCAGCAAGCACAATAAATATCAGTAAAACTCCGGCCACTTCCTTTGTTACGTCAACAATTGAAAAAGATGAGCAGTATCTTTTCTTTCTTTATGATTATCCAAACGGCACAAATTATTTTCGTAACAATTTTAATTTTTATTTCGGAGCGCCGGGTA
>PFDW01000035.1:5093-5235 GCA_002793835.1 Candidatus Portnoybacteria bacterium CG10_big_fil_rev_8_21_14_0_10_36_7
ACCGGTCCCAAGATAACCTCGAGCGATATAAGTAATATTCGGCCTGGAGCAGCATGTTCGCCAACGTGCTCTGTAGGTGGCACATCTTTTAGTCGTTATGGAGACATGACGACCCTAAGACCATTTTATGTTTCAAAAAATC
>PFDW01000003.1:0-5087 GCA_002793835.1 Candidatus Portnoybacteria bacterium CG10_big_fil_rev_8_21_14_0_10_36_7
TCATATGAAAAATAGAAACAATAACAATCACTATAATTCGAGGGGAAACTTCAATAGTGGAGTAAAAAGACATGCATCATCCAGAGGCAGGTTTGGTTTTGGTGCAAAAAAAATTGACCATAATCTTTTCATTAACAAAGCAAAAGATATAAACCCGGAAGCGGAATATGTATCTACTGCTAAATTTGCAGATTATGCAATTGACGACAAAATAAAGAGAAATATAAACGATCATGGTTACTCTGTTCCCACAGCTATTCAGGAAAAAGCGATACCTGAAATTCTGGCGGGAAAAGATCTTATTGGAATGGCAAATACAGGCAGCGGCAAAACTGCTGCATTTCTTATTACTTTGATCAATAAATCATATCTTGATAGAAACCAAAGAGTTCTAATTGTTGTTCCAACCCGTGAGCTTGCAATACAGATTAGGGACGAATTCCGTATTTTTGCAAAAGGAACAGATTTAGAATCAGTTGCTGCAGTTGGCGGCGCAAATATACAGCGTCAAACATATGCGCTGCGCCATAACCCTCATTTTGTTATAGGAACACCGGGAAGACTTAAAGATTTAATAAGAAGAAGAAAGTTAAACTTAATGCTTTTCCAAAATATAGTTTTGGACGAGGTGGATAGAATGGTCGATATTGGGTTTATAAATGACATCAAATATATGGTTTCACTTCTTCCTAAAATAAGGCAGTCATTATTTTTTTCTGCGACAGTTAACAGTAAAACAAAAGAAATTTTACAGAATTTTGTAACAAACCCTGTTACAGTAAGTGTAAAACAAAATGATTCGTCTGATAATATTGAGCAGGATATAATAAAAGTTAGCGGGAAGGGTAAAATAGATGCGCTTCATAACCTTTTAATTAAGCCTGGATTTAGCAAAGTAATAATTTTCGGCAGAACCAAGTGGGGTATGGAAAAATTATCAAAAGCTTTGGAAGAACGCGGTTTTAAACCGGTTACAATTCATGGAAACAAATCGCAAAACCAGCGCATGAAGGCACTTGATGAGTTCAAAAATAACGGAAGAAAAATATTAATCGCGACAGATGTTGCGTCCCGCGGATTGGACATTGAAAACGTAAGCCATGTTATTAACTACGACGTTCCAGCGACTTATGATGATTACATTCATAGAATTGGAAGAACAGGCAGAGCAGGCAAAAAAGGCGTGGCTCTTACCTTTGTTGACTAACCCCAAATAATCTACATTTTTAAAAGCTCAAGAGCCTTGTAGACAAGGATTGCCGGCCAGACTAGGGATTTTAAAAAACCCATGACAAACATGCCAAAATCTGTCGTGTGCTGGAAGAAATATATTACCGAACCAATAAAACCTAATCCGTAAACCGCACTTGAAATTCCTCCGCAACCTTTTACTTTTTTGCAACAATTTTTTGTTTCACTTTTTTCCTCTGCCATTTTTCCTCCTTTCACTTTTATTTTCCTGTTTTTATTATGCCCATTACCGGAGGTTTTCCTCCAGATTTTTGATATTGATTAACAAAATGCTTCATTGTTGGATATTTTCTCAATAGTTCTTGATCCATCTCTCTCATTTCTTCCGTTTCTACACTTTTAGAAAACTGAGTAACAAAGAGACCATTTTTATCGGTTAATCTTTCCCAAACCTTTTGAAAAATAAATGGATATGCAACGGCAGGAATTGTCCAAATCCCATCTGCACCTCGGCAGACTATAAAGTCAAAATATTCCACATTATTATTCTTTTGCCATAAGTCAATTTGTGCCCACGTTTGCTTCGACAAAATATCGCCACATAAAACATCTATTCCTGATTTTTTATCTTGTTCTTTTAATTCTATTGATCTATCGTCTCCCAGACTTACGCTTAAACCTTTATCAATTATTTGTTTAAAACTTGGTTCACTAGCTGCGACTTGTTTATTAAGATCCCTAAAATAAGTCGGGTCTCCACCCATTAAGTCAAGAACATTTGTTGAAAATCCTGCCTTTTTCCTTTCAACCAGAAATTTTGCAGTGGAGTCGATGCCAAATGCTTCCAATGCATCTCCAAGATCAACATCATAATCAAGAACTTTATTCTCAAAGTAATTATGAGCATATTGTCCCCATACATTGCCTGCAATTCCTGATCCAGATTTTGTTACTTCCTCTTCTTTTTGTTTCCGCTCTCTTCCCAACTTTCTTGCTTTTAGGATTTCTCTAAAGGCAGTTTTCGATATCTCTCCCGGTTCTTGGTCTGGCATAATTTCAATATACTCTCATTTTTTTTCCGGTTCAAGTTTAATCAATAATTTGAACCCACACCCCAGGGGTGTCTAGCTATAGACAAGGACTGCGGGCCAAAATATAGATTTTGTAAATCCTATAGGTAAGACACAAAAATCTGTTCCGTGCTGAAAGAAATAAAGGTATTTAACAAGCGTCTAGTTCCTTTACATTTTCATTAGATTTTAATAAGCTAAGAGTGGATGCTTAAAAATTTTAGAGAGAGATTTCTAAGAGAACAATTAGAAAAAGACGAAAGGCATACTATTGAGGGTTTTATTGCCCTTTGTGTGATAATAGTTCTTTTAGTTGCAAATATTGTTTATCTAAACATCTTCGTACTTAAAAAAGAAGCAGCAAAAGATATTGCGATAAAGCCTTATACTTCCGGTTTGGAAAATCCGCAACCCACTCAATCTTTGACTGAGCAATCTTTAACAATAACAGATTCCCCTACTCCTACACCAACTCCCCAAAATTTTTATTCTGTTGTCGATACGTCTGCTCCGAAAGATTACTTTATTCCATTAGGGTCTGGAACAAATAACTCTACAGACTGGACAGACATTACAGGAGTTCAGACAATTGTTGATTTTGGGCAATACCCCAATATTAAAGAAGTAAAATTTGAAGCCTCGGTGACAATCCGCACGGGGTTTGTTTTAATAAGACTTTACAATGTCACGGATAAGCACACAGTATGGAATTCTGAAATGACACTTTATGATAAAACATCTGCCTATTTGGTTTCATCTCCTCTTTCTTACGACACCGGTTCCAAAACTTATCAAGTGCAAATGAGAAACCAGCTTAACGCAACAGCAACTCTTGTTCAGGCTAAGATTCACGTTATTTTAAAATAGACATAGGGAGTATAATACAAGTATGAAAACTTCAAAAGTGGGTACATTTTTAAAAATTCCATACGACTTAAGATGGCCGACGTGGGCTGTTATAAAAGAAAGAAGTTGGAATCCAAATGACAAAAGAATTTTTACTTCTCATATTTTCGGATGGGGATGGTCTATAAACCTCTATGAACTTTTCAAAAGGATTGGTCTTATTAAAAAATAATTTTATTCCTCTTTAAACAGCGTATATACGGGTTATTACATTCTTCTTTCCCTAATTTATCTTTATACATAAAACGGCTTGTTATCATAGGTTTGTTTTATGAAACAGGGTTTACAAAAGTTTCTTCTCGTTTTGGCTGCAGCTCTAATTGGAGTTTTAATGCTGACAAAAAACGTTTTTGCAGAAAATAACAACCCAACCCCCAAAGTAGTAGGAGAAATTATCAATAAAAACGTAAGTGGGGAAAATGCAACGACCTTTGGAATAGTAATTTGGGACTTAAAAAATAACAAACAATATCTTTTAAACAAAGATGAGCAGTTCAAAGCGGCAAGCCTTTATAAGTTGGGTGTTATGTATATCCTGTTTTACTTAGAGGAAAAAGGAATGTTGAATACAAATAAAACAGATATTAAAGAAAACTTGGATTCAATGATTACAGCATCATCAAATGAGTCAGCTCTTTACTTGGTTGATAAATACACCGGCTGGAGTCAGATTAATAAACTTTTAAAGTCTAAGGGTTTAAGAAACACCGATTTTGAAAAAGACCCTATTCTAACAACTCCTGGAGATATGGCGCGTCTCCTTAAGTTGATAAACGATCCTAATGACCTTAGTCCTAAAGCAAGTGAAAAGATGTTTAATCTTTTAGCACGTCAGGAAATTAACGACAGGATACCCAAGATGCTTCCCAAAGACGTGCTAGTTGCCCATAAAACAGGAGAGTTGGAAGATGTCCGTCATGATGCTGGTATAATTACCGGTTTTAATAACACTAAGTATATTCTGGTAATAATGACTAAAAATTCAAACGTTCCTGAAGATATTAAACCAGTTATGGCTAAGATTTCCCTTGAGATCTATAGATATTTCAGCGTGATCTAATGTTTTTTACGGGCTTTTTAGCTATGTTGCCGAAGGGTTGTTCTGCATGATTCCAAAAAAATTTCCTTCCGTATCTCTGCAGTAAGCAAACCAGCCGACTTTTGGGATAGAATTTTTTTTCATTACGATTTTTCCCCCGTTATCTTTTATTTTTTTCGTAAAATCATCTATGTCAGGAACATCTATAGTGCAAACATATGAATTAATACGTTCTCCCTTTTCCTTTTCATATCTTTTCATAAGTCCCCCGTCTATTCCCGGTTCTCCGCTTGGTCCTGTCATAATTAGCCAATAATCCATTGGCCCTTCCCATTTTTTAAATTCCCATTTAAATACATTTTTATAAAATTTAACTGCCCTTTCCGGGTCATCTGCATGGATTTCAAAGTGTACTACTCTTAACACAAAACCACCTCCTTTGCCTCGCCGAATCCGGCTTTTGCCGGAGCAGGCGGGCTGTCCTGCAACCAATATTCTATCTTTCAAAGTTCAAAAATAGTTGAAAGGATGGTAAGGGTTATGAAAGAAAAAAGGAAAGAAAAAAGGTTGAACCTTGTTCAAGGCAAAAATCTTCATTTCAAGGTTCAACCTTTATCAAACAAACCTAAACTCAAGCAAGGTTCAACCCTGCGGAACAAAGATAAAAATATCCATCTTGCTTCTTATTTCTTGTACTTTTCTAATGCTGTTTATTGCTCCCTGTCTTTCAAAGTCTCCTGAAAAGAAAAAAGAGCAGCTTTGCCAAGCCATATCCAAAAGAAGCCGTATTTTAAAAGAATCTTTCAGTTCAGGGGAAACTCCCTCAAGGCTAACAGACTCCCCTCCTGCTAATCTTACTCTTTCTCTTAAAAACCACTTAA
>PFDW01000003.1:5107-6009 GCA_002793835.1 Candidatus Portnoybacteria bacterium CG10_big_fil_rev_8_21_14_0_10_36_7
AATAGCATCCATTCTTACCTGTCCATCTGTCTATTCCGTGTACGCAACTCCAGCTGGAATTTTCTCTAACTTCTCCATTTGTGTCTTCATTTTCATAAACTCCAAAATCAACATTTTTAGAGGGCAATGAGTATCTAACAAGATATTTAAGAAATTCTCCCGACTCCCAGCCTCTATGGTGCCAAAAAGTTTCTCCATCTGCAAAAACCCGTAAGATCTTTCCATTATCAGCAAGCATGCTTGCAAAATCATCAGCATTTGATATGTCTTCAAAAGCAATATGGTGACTCAAGCGGCCATCAAAAACGATTGCATTAATATTTCCATTTGCTGTTGCTATTGAATAATAAGGAGATGAATATTCCCCTTTAACGTTATGACTTGCAACTGGAACATTTTTAATTCCTGCTTTTGCGAATACGTCCAGGGTTTCTTGATTTAGGGCATCTTCCGGAGGCCAAATTGTAAGCGGGAAAATTCCATAGTCTTCATAAAAAGCTTGCATTCCTATTTCTAATGTTCTAATTTTATCAGCTTTTGGAGATAGAGGGAAAATTCTATGAACATATGTATCTCCAACTTTAGGAATGGTTTTTCTAATTTCGGCCCATTCCTGAGGAAATCGCGCCTTTAAAAAATCGCGAGTTGTTCCGTGAATATCAAAGGTGACAAAGGGATTTGCAAGAATTCTCTCATGATGCATAGGTAAGTAGCATTCTTTTGCGATTCTTTCATTTATATTTCCCCACTTATCCTGAGAAAAGTCAAAAATTTGCTCTTCTTCGATAACGAGTTTTCTTATGGGTTGATAGAAGTGGAGTTGCAGGACACCATTGTATAGAGGATTTTTTTTCCTTTCACATTCTATATGATTCTCGATTTGAGAGAATCTGTATTCAGTT
>PFDW01000058.1 GCA_002793835.1 Candidatus Portnoybacteria bacterium CG10_big_fil_rev_8_21_14_0_10_36_7
CTCTTTTATCTCAGAATATAGAGCGCGCCAATCACCGGTAATATTAATACTTCTGTATCCTGACAATTCTCCTTTTAATGGGTGGTTTCTTAGTTGAGGGTTTGAGTGATTTTTAAGAAATATTTTTAGTCTTTTTTCAAATGCTTTGCGGATTTTTGTGTCCGTTTTTTCATATTGTTTAACAAATTTTTTGCTGTATCTAACGCTCATTCTGGTATTTCTTGTGAGGATTATTTAACCATTTAATTGCATTATCAACATTATCAAATGCAGAGGATACCCTTCCGTCTTTAATATCCTTTTTTGATTCTTTAAGAACTTTAAGCAGATATTTACTCGGTTGCTCATCAAGAGAAAACGTTACTTGTTTTGTTTTAACAAGGTGTCTTAAAAAGGCATTGATTAAAGAACTAAGGCTAATTCCCAACTCACTAGCTACTTCCTGCGCCTGTGTTTTCACTTCTGGTCGAGTTTTAATATTGATGACTGCTGTGTTCATACAAAATGAGTATATACTTTGTATATACCAACGTCAAGAGTTAAAAATGGATACTTCCAACCCCGCAAAAAAAGTCGGCGGAGATCTAGATTACGCCACGTTCCACATCAGGACGAGTTGGTAGCCTCTTATTTCTGAAGAAATTTTAAATAATCTTTTATTACCTGTGCTGAAAACTTATCGGTATTTAATTTTGATGCCTTTTCAGGTTCAATCCAAATGAAATCGGTTATTTCTTCTCCATCAACAGCGACATTTTGGTTATTCGTTTCACAAAGAAAATCAAAAAACAAAAAATGTCTTGGTCTATAATACTCTTTCGAATAAATTGCCTCCTGCCAATTTAATAATTTTATTACTTGGATACCTAACCCTACTTCTTCCTTCATTTCTCTGATAAGTGCAGTTTCTAGGCTTTCCCCAAGTTCAACATGTCCACCAGGAATAGTATATTTATCAGACCATTTTGGTGATTTAACGAGCAAAATTTTACCCTGTTTATTAGAGATCAAAGCTCCTACAGTTATTTCTGGATATACTTGTTTCATTAATTAGTTAAAGCTTCAAGGCCTGGGAACTAGAGAATTACGATGATTCCGCTTTTTGCAAGTCTTTGGTCTGCTTGCTCACGGATTTCTCTTGCCTCCTTCACTGATGGAGACTTAGGATCTAAATGATTCGCAATCTGTCTAGAATTTGCTATAATCTCAGCGAAATCTGGGATACTTATTCCCTGTTCTACTCCTTTTTTCATTTTAAATATCCTCTATCAAAGCTTCAATTCCCGGCAATTTTTCTCCGCTTAAGAATTCGAGCATGGCACCGCCGCCGGTTGAAACGAAAGAAAATTTATCAAGAAGATTAATTTTTTTAAGATAACCTATGGTATCTCCTCCTCCAACTACAGCATATGCTCCGCTTTCTACTATTCCTTTTGCCAATTTTGCCGTGCCGATTTCTAAATCTTCCTCTTGTCCTTCGGTTTTCCCGATTGGTCCATTCCAAATGATAGTTTTTGCAAGATTTATAATTTGCAGAAAATTCTCTACGCTGTTTTGCATCGTATCAGTTTCATCTTCATTTAAATCCGCCACGAGAAGCACTGATTTTCTTTCTGCAACTTTTTCGTGCTGCACTTTAAGAAGAACTCTTGTTTCCTCAGCAATTTTTCCGCCGACTAAAACATAGTCTGCAAACTGATGCATCTTCTCAACCAAGGGGAGTTTGGTCTCAATTTTTGCGCCTCCGATAATCACAACAAAAGGTCTCTTCGGATTTTCCAGAAGCGAAGACAAAGTTTCTATTTCCTTCTTAAGCCTGAATCCAGCATAATGCGGAAGGAGTTTTACTACACCTACAATTGATGCGTGTTCTCTATGAGAAACTGCAAATGCATCATTTATATAAATATCCGTAAGACCTGCCAGTTTTTTCGCAAAATCAGGATTATTTTCCTCTTCTTCTTTATAGAACCTGATATTTTCAAGAAGAAATAACTTGTCGGAAAATTTAAAGCCTTCAAAATCTTCAATATTAGTTACTGATAGATCGTTGCTTGTTATTTGTAACTGATTTAAAAACCAGTTCGCAATAGGCTTTAAGGAAAGTTTTTCATCCTTTCCTTCAGGTCTTCCCAGATGACCAACAATAATAACAATTGCCTCACTGCTTAAAAGATACTCTAGAGTCTCAAGGCTGTCTTTAAGTCTTGTATCATCTTCTATGTCACCATCTATTGATAATGGTACGTCTAAATCAAGCCGAAGTAAAATCTTTTTATTCTTTACATCTGCAGTTTTTAAATCCGGTAAATTAATCATTTTTTAATCCGTAAATTCCTGACAAAACATCTCCCCATAAATTCCTCCGTCAATTACACCTATCCCGACTTTGCCAGAGTTGGGAGACAAAATATTTGCTCTGTGTCCCGGACTTTTCATAAGTCCCTGCATAGCCATTGTAACATTAGGCGCAAGGGCAAGATTCTCTCCGGCATAAGTAAAATAAACATCACCTTGTGCCATCCTATCAAAAGGGGTTAAACCTTCAGGCGTATAATGCGAGAAATAGCCTCGAGCAAACATATCTTTACAATGTTTTCTTGCTACTTCGGTTAACTTATCATTTCCATCAAGCGATGAAAAACCCTGAGATCGTCTTTCTTCATTTACCAAAATTAACATTTGTAACTCTGCATTTTTATCTACAGAAAAATTCTCTGTTTTAAATCTCAAATTAACCGTCTCATCGCTTTTGGGCTCAACTGTTAAAAAATTTAGGGTATCATTGACTGCTTTCCCAAATATATTATTCAATTCGCTTTCAAATCCCTGAGTATTGGCGGTTAACATATTTCCAAATTTTGACGAAGATACGGAATGCTTAAGAAAAACTGAAACAGGAAGAGAGATTATCAAAGTTAAAAGAAATGAGAGTAAAATAAAAGCAGATAAGACTCCTATTGCTATCCCTAAAATATGATCAATATTCTTAAGAACAGTTCCTTTTATCTTATAACGTTCAAAAAATAACCGGTAAACCATACCTCTTAGAATAAATCCAATGATGATTTCAGAAATTACGGCAATAATTAAAAATCCCAAAGCATTGGAAAATCCGGGAGGCATGGAAAAAATCTTTATAAGAAGAACTCCAACAATTGAATAAATCTTGAGTCCGATAATAAAAGAGAGGATAAAACCCAAAAGATCTAAGGCTGCTGCAAGAAACCCGATGGCAAAACCTTCTATAATATAGAAAAATAATACAGCCAGAATAATATAATCAAGCCAATTTAAGCTTTTAAATGGAGAAAGCAAGTCAAGTAAGTAGTTAATAAATTGACTTATATCCATAACAATGATCTTGTACTATTATATATAAATTTATATCTATTGTCATAATCCAAGCTTTGATGCTATCATATAGCCTATGACAAAACAGACTAAAAAATTTAAGAAAAAATTAAAATTCTTCAGGAAAACCAAATATCTAAAGTTTATGCTTATAGGTTTTTTGTTTTTTATACCGTTCTATATTTTTATCTTAAAAGATCTTCCTTCTCCAACCAGACTAACCAGCAGTAAAATTCCCCAATCCACTCAAATCTTTGATCGAAACGGTACGCTTCTTTATGCGATTTATGCTCAAAAAAATCAAACTTTTATTCCGCTATCTTCAATTCCCGAACACGTTCAAAAGGCAACAATTGCAATTGAAGATAAAGATTTTTACCGTCACGGACCTATAGATTTAAGAGGTATAACCCGCTCAGTATATTCGATTATATTCCACCGACAACTTCAGGGAGGATCAACTCTTACCCAACAACTTGTAAAAAACAGTTTATTAACTCCGGAGAGAACAATTCTTAGAAAGATAAAAGAAGTAATTCTTTCTTTTGCAACTGAACTTTTATACCCCAAAGACAAAATACTTGAGATGTATTTAAATCAGATTCCTTATGGAGGAACATCATATGGGGTTGAGGCAGCTGCACAGACTTATTTTGGCAAACACGCAAAAAATCTTACTTTATCAGAAGCTGCTCTTCTTGCCGGGCTTCCTGAAGCACCAACTACATTTTCCCCTTTTGGATCTCATCCTGAGCTTGCGAAAAAAAGACAAGAGGATGCTTTAAAAAAAATGTATGAGCAGAAATATATAAAAAAAGACGTAATGGAAAAAGCAATTAAAGAACCCCTCTCTTATCAAAAGATTTCAAGCAGAATTAAAGCGCCTCACTTTGTTTTATATGTTAAGGATCTTCTTTCAAAAAAATATGGAGAGCAAATAGTTGAACAGGGAGGGCTTAAGGTCACTACAAGCCTTGATCTACTAACTCAAGAAATGACACAGGCATCTGTCTCAGCAGAAGTAGATCAGTTGAAAAACTCTAATGTTGGCAATGGTGCGGCAGTTGTTACAAATCCGGCCACCGGAGAAATTCTAGCCATGGTCGGAAGTCATGATTATTTTGACACTGAAAATGACGGAAATGTAAATGTCGCTATTGCGCATCGCCAACCTGGTTCCTCAATAAAACCTATTAATTATGCAACAGGTCTTATCAAAGGATATTCAGCTGCTACTCCATTTATTGATCAGAGAACCTGTTTTCCAAATCCCGGACACCCTGATTATTGCCCTGTAAATTATGACGGCAAGTGGCACGGAATTGTCCAGATGCGTTTTGCGCTGGCTAATTCTATTAATATTCCTGCAGTTAAAATGCTTAAAATAAACGGCATAGAAGATATGATCGCCACAGCATCTGCTATGGGCATTACTACTTTTACTGATCCCCGTCGATATGGTTTGTCTCTAACCTTAGGGGGAGGAGAAGTAACTATGCTTGATATGGCAACTGCTTATGGAGTATTTGCAAACGGAGGATATAAAATTTCTCTTCATCCGATTTTAAAAGTAATCGATAATAAAGGAAAAATACTGGAAGAATATAAGGCTCCCGCATCGCCAATCTTTGGCAAAAAAGTACTGCCTGAAGGAGTAGCTTTTATTATCTC
>PFDW01000013.1:0-744 GCA_002793835.1 Candidatus Portnoybacteria bacterium CG10_big_fil_rev_8_21_14_0_10_36_7
ATATGTCTACTACTACATGATCGGCTGCGCCAAGCGCAAACAATATGACCTTATCAAATATATTTACTTAATACCTTTCTACTGGGTATTTATGAGTTTTGCCGCTTGGAAGGGATTAATACAACTTGTATTCAATCCGTACTATTGGCCAAAGACCATACACGGACTGCATATCGAGCCTAAGGCAAAAAGAGCTATAGCAAACGCGGTTGTTCAATCACAACAGGTCAACGGCTTTAGTCTTTTTCGTTTCTTTAATAAAACTGCAACTGATATTATTTCAAATAAAAAACTATATTTTTCAGGAGTTGTACTTGTTGTAGCTTCAGCTTTAGCAAACCTACTCAACTTTATTTTTAATGCATATTTGGGAAGAGTTCTCGAACTTAAAGATTTTGCACTTGTCAGCTTTATAAATGCACTTTTATCTATTTTTATAATTATTTCCGGTTCTTTGGGAGCTACGGTCAACTTTAAAACAGGAAGACTTATCGGGCAACATGGTGAGGCTGCAGCAGATATTTTTTGGAAGGCAATTAAAAAAAAGGCATTTTATATATCGATTATCTTCGCTGTTTTATGGTTAATTGCAATACCTTGGACAAAAACTTTTTTCAAAATTGAAACCTACTATCCATTAATCTTATTTACACCGATTATTGTTGTTTCTCTTGCTTTTGCAGCTGATAAAGGTTTATTATCCTCTAAACTTCATTTTCAAAATCTTGGAGCACTGGCGATTTT
>PFDW01000013.1:771-5373 GCA_002793835.1 Candidatus Portnoybacteria bacterium CG10_big_fil_rev_8_21_14_0_10_36_7
TTTTTAGTAAAAAAAAGTCTGAACAAAGTAAAGATTCCCTTACAGCAAGACAGGGTATACAATTTCCCTCGTAAATTTTTCATAGCGTCATTGTTAACTGGCGTTTCAATTGTCTTTTTTACTAATGTTGATGTAGTCTTGGCAAAACATTTTTTGGATTCTAAGGATGCTGGTATTTATGCTTTAACCGCTTTGATAGGTAAAATACTGTTTTTCTTTGGCTCGCTCGCATCGCCTTTTATCATGCCATTAGTAAGCCGCAGTGAAGGTGCAAATAGGGATTCGAAAGCCATTCTTAATTTTACGTTAGTCGGTACGCTTATTTTGATTTTTCCGGCTTTTATAGCCTTGGGATTTTTTGGATCATATTTTGCGCCGTTATTATTTGGACAAAATGCTACACACTCTGTTAAATTTCTTCTACCGATTACCTTTTCCATGATGTGTTTTACCCTTTCGCGTGTATACACGGAATATTATCTGGCTAAAAAATATTTTAGCTTTACTTTCACAGCATTTGTAATTGCGGTGATACAACTTGGAGTGCTGGTAATATTCCATAAAGATCTTAATTCTTTTGTTTATGTAGTAAGTTCTACTTGGACACTATATTTCGTTGCGACGTTTTTACTACATATATGGTCAGATAAAGTGCTTGTATTTGAAAATAATCTTAACGATTTTCTTAACCTATTTTCAAGATATAAAACAGTTGAACGAAACAGTAAAGAAAAGCTGAGAATTCTGATATTTAATTGGAGAGATACAAAACATGTCTGGTCGGGTGGTGCAGAAGTATATATATATGAACTGTCCAAAAGATGGGTAAAAGACGGCCATTTTGTAACGGTTTTCTGCGGACGCGATGGTCATTCCTCTAAAAATGAAATTATTGACGGAATACACATATATCGACGCGGTGGTTTCTATACAGTTTACTTTTGGGCTGTTATATATTACATATTTAAATTTAAAGGCAACTACGATGTAATCGTTGATTCTGAAAACGGTATTCCATTCTTTACTCCACTATATGCAAGAGAAAAAATATTTTTACTTATTCATCACGTACATCAAGAAGTGTTCAGAAAAAGTTTGAATTGGCCATTGTCTTGGATAGCATCTAATCTAGAAGCGAAAGTAATGCCGATTGTATACAGAAACACAGAGGTTATCACCGTGTCTCCTTCATCAAAAAATGAGATTATTAAACACAAATTAACTACCAGAGAACCACATATTATTTACAGCGGAGTTGATCTTAAGGAATTTAAATCATCCAAGAAATCAAGATTCCCTACAGTTTTATACTTGGGCAGACTCAAGTACTATAAAAGTCTTAATGTTTTTATCAAGGCAGCCAATGAAGTGCTGGAAAAAATACCTGAAGCTGTGTTTATAATAGCCGGAGAAGGTGAAGAAGGTGACAATCTGAAGAAATATGCACGCAGCAAAGGAATCGAAGATAAGATACATTTTCTTGGTAAAGTAACACAGGTTGACAAAATAAAGCTTTACCAGCAAGCATGGTTGTTCATGAATCCATCTTTCATGGAAGGGTGGGGAATAACTGCTATAGAGGCCTCAGCCTGTGGTACTCCGGTAGTAGCTTCGGATGTACCCGGACTTCGTGACTCAGTAAGAACAGGTGTAAACGGATTTTTAGCAAAATATGGAAATTCACACGAGTTTGCAGATAAAGTATTTGAAGTTCTAAATAATGGCTCTTTACGATCAAAGTTAGGAAAAAATGCAGTTGCATGGGCTTCTAATTTTAGCTGGGAGACAAGTGCAAACAAGATGTTGCAAATATTAAATACAGATCTATGAAAAATAAACCAACTTTGACTATTGGTATACCAGCTTACAATGAAGAGAACAATATCAAATATTTGTTAAATACAATACTTATTCAAAATGAGTCGAACTATTATTTAAAAAAAATTATAGTTGTTTCGGACTTAAGTACAGATAATACTGATTCATTAGTAAAGAGTGTTAAAGATAAAAGAATTCAATTAATCCGCAACCGCGTGAGACGTGGACAAAACTTCTCACAAAATCATATATTTAAAATTGCAGATAGTGATATTGTCGTTCTATTAGAGGCAGATTCCTGCCCAAAATATAATAATTATATTTCCAATCTAATTAGTCCTATTCTAAATAATGCTGGTTGCTTATATGTCCAAGGTAAATGCGAACCTCTAGAACCTAGTACGAAATTTGAACATTTACTTTATCTTAAAGACAATATTTTTCTCAAAGTTGCTGAAAAAAAATTCTTTGATGAAAAATTATTTATATCCGGTTTAGGAGGCCGTGCTTTTGCCAAAAAGCTCTATAAAAAGATCCGATGGCCACAAAATGTACCTGATGATTTGTATTGCTTTTATTGGTGTAAAGTTTACGATATAAAGACTTTAGTAGAAAAATCTGCTGTATGTAATTTCAGATTACCTCAAACTATCAATGATCATTTGCTAAAAATAAACAAAGCTATTGCAGGAGCAAAAGTTGTAGATAAACATTTTCCAATACAAAAGTATAACTATAATTACAAAATTTCGAGGAGTATAATAATAAAATTTGTTTTCACACTAATACTCAGCTACCCTTTACTCTTTCCCTTCATAGTTATGCTTAAATTTATTGAAAAAATATTTATATCTAATATTATCTTCAGTAACTTTTTACAAAGTGCAAATTCAACAAAAACTCTTTTCAATAATATAGAAGTTAATAATAAATATGAAAAGTAAAATAACTTTAACTGTGGGTATACCCGCACATAATGAAGAAAATAATATTGGATTACTAATCAATTCAATTCTCAAGCAAGAGAAAAAAACATATAATCTAAAGGCTATTGTAGTGGTGTCCGATGGAAGTAGTGATAAAACAGTCTCAATTGTTAAAAAATATGCTGAAAACGACTCAAGGATTAAGGTTGTAAGCAGAAAGGTACGTTTGGGTAAAGCTAACGGACTTAATTTAATTTATGACTTAAATACAAGTGATTTACTATTTGTTCCTGATGCTGATATTGTTTTAAGAAATAAAAGTTGTTTAGATGAGATGGTTTTGTTGTTCAACAAAAATCCCTTTTTAAATCTCGTAAGTGCAAGGCACATACCAGCGCCAACAAAAAAATTTATGGGGAAATTTGCTGTTTACTCGTATCTAAGTCTAGAAGATGCTTTTTTGCAATTTAATAATGGCAATAATTTTTATACCGTAATGAGCGCGAGTATGATCAGCAAAAAATTTGCGAAGTCATTTAAATATCCAACAGGAACAATATCTGATCAAAACTACTTATATGCCCAGGCGACACGTAAAAATTTGCATAAATATCGGTTTGCTAAAAATGCCGAAGTGATTTTTACGACAGTTAATACATTTGAAGATTGGCGTTTATTAGGTTTACGATCTGTTGTTGGTGACAAAGTAGATGTTTCAAAACATTTTGGTAAGGCAATTCTTGAAGAATATTCACTTCCTAAAACTTTAGTATTGCGAACTCAACTTAAGTGGTTTTTAAAACATCCATTTTTTATGGCTGGATCAGTACTAATGAATATATTCATAAGACTTTTCCCTTACAAAAAATTTGAGCCTAAGAAAGGGATTTGGCAAGAAAGTAAATCATCAAAAGTTGGCATTATTGTATGAGTAAACATAATAAAGGATCTCTTACAGTTGGAATACCTGCACACAATGAAGAAAAAAATATTCATAATCTGTTGACAGATATTAAAAAACAATTGCAAACAAACTACGAATTAAAGCAAGTGATACTCGTTCTTGACGGATCTACAGATAATACTTTGTCGGAAGCTAAGCGTAACGATTTAAGCAAATTGAAAATTCATCAATTCAAAACCCGTCAGGGAAAATCTGAAGCATTAGAATTTATACAATCACATTCGAAGACAGATTTACTCATGTTATTTGATGCAGATGTTGAGATTCGGGACAAAAATTTTATAAATAAACTAGTAGAACCAATTTTGGTAAAAAAAGCTGATCTAACATCGGCAAAGATCGTAGCAAAGCGAACAGATTCAATTTTCAATGAAATTCTTTATCTTTCAAACGAATACAAGCAGACTATTTATCAAGCTTGGAATGAAGGAAATAATCTTTATACTTGCCACGGGCGGTCAATCTGTTTAAGTAAAAAACTGTATTCAAAAATTAATTATAAAGGAGTGGTAGCTGACGACGCTTTGGCATATGTAACGGCACTGCATTTAGGATTGAAATATGCGTTTGTAAAGGAGGCAAAGGTCTTTTATCAACTTCCGCAGACATTTGACGATCACGCAAAACAAAGCGTCCGTTTTTTAAAAAGAGAAAAACAGTTTTCGAAATATTTTGATAGTAAATTTGTAAAAAAACAGTACAGAATTCCATTAAAAATTCTTGTTCCGGCAACTTTGCAATACCTTTTTTATAAACCAGTCAATATGTCTATTTATATCTTATTGTTTATATATTTAAAAATTTTGTCACTTATAAGTGGAGCAAATAATTCAAAGTGGTCAATCGCAAAATCATCAAAAGTATGGTAAATAATCATCACTCTAAAACAATCTG
>PFDW01000030.1 GCA_002793835.1 Candidatus Portnoybacteria bacterium CG10_big_fil_rev_8_21_14_0_10_36_7
GTTTGTTTGTTATAGGAACAGAGCGCCATGAGGCGCGAAGAATCGATGATCAGTTAAGAGGACGAGCTGGCAGACAAGGAGACGCAGGTGCCTCAAGATTTTTTGTTTCGCTAAAAGACGATTTAATGAGAATTTTTGGTTCGGAAAGAATCCAATCAATATTAACAACTTTAAAAATGCCAGAAGATCAGCCGATTGAGAATGGAATTATTTCAAAGGCGATAGAATCAGCGCAGGCTAAAATCGAAGGATTCAATTTTGATAGTCGAAAACATGTTCTTGAATATGACGATGTTATGAATAAACAACGAGAAACGATTTACAAAAGGCGCAAAGAATTACTTGAGCCTACTACTGATTTGAAGGTAATGATATTAAACATGGTGGCGCAAGAGATAGAAAAAATTGCGGGTTTTCATACTGCTGGTCGGCCGGATGAGTGGAACAGAAAGGAAATTGTTGAAACATTCTTTGCAATATTCCCAATGCCCCAAGATGCGCCAGAAAAAATTAATTCTTTTAGTTCTCCGGAAGAAATAATCGAGTATGCCATTGATATTTCTAAAACAGCTTATGAGGCCAAAGAAAAGGAGCTTGGCCTAGAGGCGACTCGGCAAATAGAAAAAGTTATTTTATTAAGGTCTCTAGATACAATTTGGATGGACCACCTAGATGAAATGGAACATTTAAGAGACTCTGTGAAACTACGAGCCTATGGGCAAAAAGATCCATTGGTTGAATATAAGAATGAAGGGCATAAGATGTTTCAAGGTTTATTTGGTGTTATTCAGACTAATGTAGTAACGGTTATATATAAGGTAGGCATAATGAAGGAGCCAAAATTACCTGAAAAAGTTATTGAAATGGGCCCAGCTAAAACTTTGGGTAATTCTTCAGTCGCGCCAACAAAAAAGGAGCCCGGCAGAAACGATCCATGCCCTTGCGGGTCAGGCAAGAAATACAAAAAGTGTCATGGGCAATAAATTATTGCATATAAGAGTAACTCCGCGTGCGAAGAAAGAATTAATAAAAAAAGTTGGGGATGAACTAAAGATTTATGTTAATGCTCCAGCTGTTGATGGTAGAGCAAACGTTTCAGCGGTAAGATTGCTGGCCAAATATCTAGATGTCAAGGCTTCGCAAATTGAAATTATAAAGGGAGATAAGTCGAGAAACAAAATCGTTAGAATCATTTAGGCATTGATTTTATTTATTAATTGTTTTAGGATATTTATATGTTTTTTGAAGCGATAACAATTCCAAGCCAAATGCAATGGGTGTTAGTCCTTATGCTTTTGTGGACCATTCCTTTTAAAGGCGTGGCTATGTGGAAAGCCGCTACGAATAAGGATAAGTTTTGGTTTTGGACATTATTGATAGTTAATACAATTGGGATTCTTGAAATTCTTTATATTTTTTGGTTGAGCAAGGATAAACAGTCTAGAGAGGTTGGGGGGACTCTTCCGTCAAATGAATAAAATTTTAAACGTTATAACGAAGCCATTCAGAAGGCTTTTCAGTTTTTTTGGAGCTTACGGTAATCGTGCAGGACGTGTTCGATTCCATGTTTTGCTTGTTTTTGTATTGGCAATTATTGCCGGGTCTTTTGATTATTCTAGACCATGGAATAAATCAGCTGACTTCATCAATCTACAAAAAAATAAAGTTCAATTTGTTAACAAAATTCCAAATATTCCACAATTTACACAACAATTTCCTTTTAGGCTAGGTTTAGATTTGCTAGGCGGTACGCATTTGGTTTATGAAGCTGATTTATCTCAAATTAATCAAGATGATTATTCGAGCTCAATGGATGGAGTAAGGGATGTCATTGAACGACGTGTCAATTTATTTGGCGTTACCGAGCCACTTGTCCAGGTAAACAAAGTAGGCAATCATTATCGTTTAATTGTTGAACTAGCTGGCATAAAAGATGTTAACCAAGCTATCAAAATGATTGGTGAAACTCCAATGTTGCAATTTAAGACCGAGCAAGCGACTGCCGAACGTGATCGAATTTTGGCTAAATATTTAACCGCTGATGAAGTTGAACAATTTAAAGACGAAATCTGTCTAAATGGTCAAGCAACGTCAGCTTTTTTGGTTTCATACGGTGAAGACCCATGTTATGCTGGCACAGAATTAACTGGTAAATATTTAGATAACGCTGAAACAGTTTTCGATCAGAACACTGGGGTACCACAAGTATCCTTGCAGTTTAATGACGAAGGAGCACAAATATTTCAAATAATTACAAAAATTAATACGGGGAAAACCGTTGCTATCTATTTAGACGGTTTACCTATTTCTATGCCAAGAGTCCAGGAGGAAATTATTGGTGGTAAGGCTCAAATTACTGGTAAATTTACAACACAAGAAGTGAAAGAGTTAGTGCAAAGATTAAATGCAGGGGCGTTACCGGTGCCAATCACTTTAGTAAACCAGCAAACAGTAGGGGCGTCATTGGGAAATGATTCACTACAAAAAAGTTTACGCGCTGGTCTTTACGGATTGTTGGCAGTCGCAATATTTATGATTTTATATTATCGATTACCTGGGCTATTATCAGTCGTAGCATTAGGTATTTATACGGTTATTACGCTCGCTATTTTCAAATTAGGCTCAGTGACGATGACTTTGGCAGGTATAGCTGGGTTTATTTTGTCAGTAGGCATGGCAGTTGATGCCAATGTTTTAGTATTTGAAAGAATCAAGGAAGAATTTAAGGCTGGTCGGGGTTATGCAGGCGCAGTAGAAGAAGGATTCTGGAGAGCGTGGCTGTCCATCAGGGATTCCAACGCGTCTTCACTTATTACATGCGTAATATTATTTTGGATAGGTACCAGTATTGTAAAAGGATTTGCGCTCACTTTGGGCATAGGAATACTGGTGAGTATGTTTTCAGCCATTGTTGTTACCAGAAGTTTACTCAAAATATTTATTGGAACAAGAGTAGAAAATTGGCGATTCTTATTTAACGCACCAAAAAAATAAAATGTTAAGAATAATTCAAAATAGAAAATATTATTTCTTTATATCAGGCGTATTAGTGCTGGCTTCTTTAATTAGTATAGGAATGTTTGGTTTAAAGTTAGGCATAGACTTTACAGGAGGTAGCTTAATGGAAATAACCTTTTTAGAAAATCAGCCAGCCAATAATATCGTGACGGAAAAATTATTACCGTTTGAGTTGGGAGAAATAAATTTGCAGCCAGCCGGTGAAAAGGATTTAATTTTGAGGCTTAAAGAAGTAGACGAGGATACTCATCAAAAGATTTTGCAAACTTTAGAGGACGAATTTAAGGGAGTTGAAGAACAAAGATTTGAGTCTGTTGGGCCTGTTATTGGTCAGGAACTAAAATCAAGATCATTCTACGGGATTATCATGGTATTGATAGCAATAATTAGCTACATCGCTTTTGCTTTCAGAAAAGTTTCTCGACCAGTGGCCTCTTGGAAATTTGGCGTAGCAGCAATCATTGCTTTATTCCACGACGTAATTATTCCAGTGGGAGTATTTTCTTTGTTGGGCCATTATAAAGGAGTTGAGGTGGGCTTATTATTTGTAACAGCTCTTTTGACTGTACTTGGATTTTCCGTCCACGATAGTATAGTTGTTTTCGATAGAATTAGAGAAACCTTGAGGCGAGAAGGTGGTGCGCATTTTGAGGGGGTAGCCAACAAGAGCGTTAATATAACTATAGCCAGATCGCTTAACACTTCATTTACAACTTTATTAGTGTTGGTTACGATATTTTTATTTGGTGGGGAAACTATAAAATATTTTGCATTAACCTTAATCATTGGTATTGTTGCAGGTACTTATTCTTCTATTTTCATTGCGTCAACAGTGTTGGCTTGGTGGGAAGGGAGAAGAAAGAAGTAATTTATATTTATAATTATATATTGTGCAAAATGGACTCTTGGTGGAGTCTTTTCGCTTATTTAAGCCAAAATTTGTGGCAACTCCAGATTATAGTTGACAATTAAAAAATCACGTGTTATCATTAAAACATACAATTTAATACATATAAACATACTAATATGGCATTAAGCATATATCAAAAAGTAGCAGAAATTGTGAAGGGCATTCCAAATGACCGTGTTCGCGATGTTGTTGGCGAACGTTTTGGGCTTTGGGATGGTGAAGCTAAGACATTGCAAGCAATTGGAGACAAATATAAGATTACCAGAGAGCGAGTTCGTCAAATTGAAGAAGTTGGCTTAAAAGCATTGAACCAGCCATATATTGCTAAAAGTCTTGACCCAATTTATAAAAAATTAGAGTTGTATCTATTGAACAATGGTTCTCTTCGACGAGAAGACAGAATTGCCTCTGACGCAAAGAATGAAAAACATTTTGCTGTTGATTTGAGTGATGAGAAATTTTTAGAACCGGCTTTGCAGTTTTGTTTAACGTTGGGTAAACCATTTAATAGAATAGGAGAAGATGATAGTTTTTACACAGCATGGACATTGGATAAAAAGGCAGTAATTGGTGCTCAAAAATTTATTGATGAATTAGTAAAATATCTTAAAAATCATGGACAAGTTATATCTCAAGAAAATATTTTGAAAGCATTTAGTAAGTGGTCTATCAGTGAAAAAGCGATGTTATCCTATATTGATGCAGCTAAACATATTGAACAGAATAACTTTGGTCAATGGGGGCTTGCACATTGGCCAGAAATTAAATTGCGTGTCGTTAAAGATAAGGCATATGTAATTTTGAAAAAAGCTGGTAAACCTTTGCATTTCTCA
>PFDW01000028.1:0-3508 GCA_002793835.1 Candidatus Portnoybacteria bacterium CG10_big_fil_rev_8_21_14_0_10_36_7
TCAGAATATGTAAAAAAGCAGCGGTGAAATTCCGCTGAGAAACCGAGGGCTTTTAGCCCTCGGAGATTTATTTTTGTTCCGAGTGGTAACCGATAGGTCTAAATATTGATGTAAATAACAAGATTAAAAGCATCGCTATTGATAGGGATGAAAGAATTGGGAATATAATTAGCTTTATCCATGAAACATTTATTATTTGTTGATTTATTTTTTCATTATTTTTCCACACTTCGAGGGAAAAGTCTGGAATATTAATTTCAAATCTATAAATACTTGTACCCTGACTAATTTGGAAAGATGACCTAAAGGGATTGAATTGAATATATCGTTGTATTGAATGTGGAGATTGTTCATAGGTTATCTGAGATGGATTCGTTTTTAACAATATATTCTGGTAGATTTTGAGCAAGTTATTTAGAAAACCTTTATCGGAAATCAAATATTGATTGGAGCTGTATCTCGTTTGTGGATAAAAATTAATTTTTACGGCATCTCTCAATGATGATGCAATTGATATATCTATCACATTTTCTAATATTTTTACTTTAATACTGTTTTGACGTAAGTCAACAAAATATGATACGGAATTGTTAAGAAGAGAAATTGTTAATAATACAATCGAGAGGCAGATTAAGATTAAAAATTGTATTTTTTTCTGAATATTTTCTAACATACTTTTTGAAAACCTTTTTATTTTAATTGGTTTTTTTAAATATCATTACTTTTGGATGATCATATACTGTAAATGACTCATCGGCGGCTTGATCATTGATTGAGATATTTAGAAATGGGAGCGTTGGAGGATTTTCAAACTCGGCCACTTTTTTAAATCCTAGCTTTTGATTAAAAAGCCTTTGATAGTATCGATTGGCATTATGGGAGCATCTTTCTTTAGGAAGATTCCATTTTTGGCAGTTTTTAGAAATTTTTTGTAAAGGTACATATAAGCGGTTGCTCGCTATTATTATATAATCTGTTTTTTGAATTGTTTGATAAATTTGACTTTTTGTAAGAGGATCTTCCATCCCATAAATAGGAAGCTCGAAATCTTTATAAACAATATTTCCTCCGAAAGGTAATCCATCATCCCAATGCTCTCTAGCTATATTTTTATCAGCAGGAATATTTTTATAGATCCATTCAGATGCCAGAACGCGAGTATTTGGTTTTGTATAAATGTGCATGAAAGATAGAGGCCAGTATAAAATACTACCAATAAATACCAATATTACTAATAAATACCAATAACCCAATTTACGCTTAAGTAATTTTAGAAATTTATACGCAAAAAGAGCTCCGAAAAGACAGAGAAGAGGATAAAGAGGAAGCATGTAGCGCATCCATCCGACTGCAAATTTGCCCACCACAAAAAAATATATCCAGAAAAAAACAGCAAGAATTGTTTCCTGCGCCCATTTTTGTTTTTTATCTTTTTTTATTAATCCAAAGTAGGTAAAGTACAGTGCACCGATAAAAGAAAGCGATGCAAGTACTGGCCCTTGTCCCCACAAGAATACATTTTTAAGCTCATAAAAGTATGGAATTTTTCCAACGTATTGGAGGGTATACGGAAAAGTAAATGCATCTCGTGTCATTTGGGATTGTTCCATATTTTGCTGCAAGAATGTGTTGAAATCAATAATTGCATATGGTTGCAATATCACAAATATAACTACGGTAGAAACCAGAATTACAATTCCATCAATAATAAGACGTTTTAAAAAACGAGGGAGATGTGGGAGCCAAACATGGGGTTTATGCGGTTGTTTTATTACAAGAAGTAAAAAATCAATCGTTATAGCGGCTGTAATCGCAGAAAGAAGCGGAAGTGCACTTATTTTTGTAGCAAGAGATACTCCAAAAAATACTCCGACAAGTATGGAGTTTTTAAGAGAGGGTTTTTCGTAAAACCTTATAAGTTGATATAAAGTTAGAAGAATAAAGAAAGTTAAAGGAATATCTACTGCATAAAAATGTGAAGCTTGAATTGGGAAAACGGATATTGTGTAAAAAAAAGAGGCAAGGAGCCCAGTTTTTTTACCGAAAAGCTTTTTCCCAAGGAAAAAAATTACAATAATTGTTGCAATGTCAAAAACTCCGGACATAAAGCGACCGACAAGATTTAGATTATCGTAGACTGTAAAGCTAGGGTTGAAATTGCCGGCAGCAAGTCCGGTAATTTTTAAAAGGTATAGCGGAAAATTTCCATAAGCAAAAAAGTGTGGATTCAATGGACTCTGGGGTGATAGAAATTCATCAAAATTTTTAGGAAATTGTAGTGGTGTGGTAAACATAATAATTGCCCGTTCGTCAGGGTGAAGATGGGCTCCCTGATCCCAGTTGAGATTGTAAGACCTGAAAAATGCTCCAAGTAAGATAATTAGAATTAAAATAATTTTTTCTTTATTGTTTTTCAAAAAACTTTTCATAATCATTACTGATTAAATGAATTTTTTTCTTAAATACTCTGATAACTGGATGGTCGAAAACACTCCATGTCTCTTCGGCTGTTTCATCCGGAATTTCCAGCTTCCATTCCCCCCGCCTGCAGATGCCTAGCGCATCAGCGATTGGCGGGCAGGCGATTTGTAGCATTGGATAAGAATGAAATTCGTTAATTTGCTCAAACCCCATCCCGCCGCTAAAAAGCGCATCATAAAAATTTGCTGTTTTAGGAAAAATTTTAGGTAATCTTTGGTGATTCATAAAGACGCGTCTGCTTTGAACTAAAAAATAATCAGATTCCTCAAGTCCCCCTGCAATCTTAGATCTTGTTTGAGCATCTTCCTCCAGATTATAGAAATCAAAACCTATTCTTTTAAAATTCCCCTTTAAGGGAATGTCAGTCATATTGCCGCCTTCAATTAAAATTGTTGAATTTTTTGGAAAGTTTTTTTCAATCCAATTAGAGGCAGTAATTCTGACATCGGGATGTAAATAGATGGAAAAAAATGCAGCTGTCCATAAAAAAGTGGTAACTAATAAAACAATAGTAAGAAGATTTGACAGAAAACGGGCTTTTGTATAGAGTTTATCCAGAAGAAAAACGGCAAATATAGCAAAAAAGGGAAATGTCGGTGCGATAAATCTAGTCCACTTAGCAAAAAGGAAAGCGTTCGTTAGAAATAGGGATAGAAATGATAATATAAGTATGAAAAGTTCTGCCTTTGGTTTTCGAATAAAATAAATTAAACAAAATATAGATCCTAAGACTGAAAATAGAAGAAGAATGGGTCCTAAAGCATATGGTAAAATCTTTTCCATCTGAAACAAAACAGGCATTGTATTGATAAATTGTCTTATATAAAAAGCAAGATAAGTTCCGGTTGCTATACTCCCTTCGTAGTCTAAGTTTCCTTTAAAGGCTTGAAAGTCAAGAAAAACATATGGTGCAGCAAGGAAAAAAGTAGCAGTTGTAATTATTATGATTATTAGCATAAAACTTGTGAATTTTAAAAGTTTTTGAAGAGTTTGTTTAATAAATAAAATTGGTGTTTTGAAAGATAGG
>PFDW01000028.1:3603-4601 GCA_002793835.1 Candidatus Portnoybacteria bacterium CG10_big_fil_rev_8_21_14_0_10_36_7
TAATTAATACTTGTTTTTTTGCTTCAGACTTATCCGTTTTGTACACTGGGTGCAACTGATACCCAGACCGTTGTTTGTTTATTTATTTGCATCGCACCAAGTCCATCATCTCCGAGTGTTATTTCGCGTATCTTACCCTGCCTTTCTGCTGGTCCATGTAAGACATCATTATCGAGAAGGTCAAGTAATACCGCTCCATTTTCCGACCTAATGTGAGGTAATGCTTCTCCGTTTACCCTCTTAACTCCAATTTCTCCAAGTGGCGTTGAAACTCTTGCGTTATCAATTCCGGTTAGCGATATTACAACATCTCTTATATTTAACTTAGAATTTTCAGAAATCATAGTTCTTGCACCGTTTCCAGTGCCGGTATCTAGAAATGCTATCCGTTCTTGAATGCTCTCTCTTTTTCTAGTTGTATGTAGTCTTCTGTTTGTTTCCATTTTTTATCACCTCCTTTCAATTTTTCCCACAAAAAACCCCGCTTGTACGGGGTCGGTTCATAAAAGGTTTTACCTTTTTAGTGGTTTAAACCACTAAAGAACTCCCCGTGGGGGAAGTAAAATAAAACCAAAAATATTTGTTTTGCAAATGCATATTTGAAGTATGATATCAGTTCATGAGTTTTATTGTCAATAACTAATTCGTTCTAGGCAGTAATACGAGATGGTCTGTGTGGTCAGCTAATTCCTGCATAACTCTTTCATGATTTGCTACGTTTCTAGTGTTATGCGCTAGATAGAATATATATTCTTCAAAAACTCCGCTTGGTTGGGAGTCTATTTTGGTGAGATCTATACCTGACTGCGAAATGGGTCTTAGAGCATTTAAGAGTGCTCCTGGGGTGTTAGGTAGTGTGAAAACTGCTACAGCGTTATCATCGTTACTATCTCCATTTTCAACCTCTTTTTTAATCATCCGGATAGCTCTATCCATATTAAAATTTTGTCTGCCTTTGGGTTTTTGATACTCTGCGCGAGGATATGATCCGATGAGTC
>PFDW01000064.1 GCA_002793835.1 Candidatus Portnoybacteria bacterium CG10_big_fil_rev_8_21_14_0_10_36_7
AAGATATGGAATTAATTTTTGTATACAATGCCGACTCTTCACCTTTTGCTCAAATTAAAGATTCAATACACAAGTCTATATCTCCCAAAACTTATGGATGTAGACTATGCGCACTCACTTTTGGTGCATTGCGCGAAAAACAACAATGGGCTGAGTTTATAAAAACGCTAGGTATAGAAACGAAATTCTTGCACAAAGACGAATTTGTCAGCACTTACTCTGCCCAGAAATTTGATAACTTTCCGGCAGTTTTTTTAAAAAAAGAAAATGGCCTTAAACTTCTAATTTCTAAGGAAGAAATTGAAAAGCAAAATACCCTTGATGATTTAATAGACCTCGTGGCATCTAAGACGACTCAGGTTTTAAAGGAAAACTAATCCCCAGAAGATCTTTTATCAACTTGACTGTTAAATCAAAGATTCCCATTTGGCAAATTGGCGAGTAATGTCCTTGACATACGTGAATAGTTTTAATTTTGCCTCCGTATAAATCACCAATCTTTCTTAAGACTTCCGGTTTATCCTCGATAAAATAATAGATATCAGATGGATATTTTTTGAGAAATTTAGGGAAATGCGCTATTTTATCTTTGAGAGGTATTTCTACCTTCCCAACAACCAGATTCCAAATTCCCGTATTTCTGATTTTGATTTCTTGGTAGTGCCTATCTCCTTCTGTGATTATGATAACTGCCCCAAAAGTCGCCAGATGTCTAATAACTTCCTCAACCTTATCAAAAAGACAATTATTGAATTTGAAGTTATGAAATAGATCGTGTAGTTCATGAGTTACTTTTGGATTATTCGTAGAAAAGCTCCGCTTATTCTCTTCTCTGGCAATTTGTGCAATTGTTGCAGGAAAATCTACATACCCTTTTTCATCCCTTAACTTTTTGTTAATCTCCAAAAACCTGTTTGTAAAATTTCTTCCGTACTTTTTACTGATAATTTTTGCAATTTGTTTTTTGACCTTGTCGTTATCAATAAGGGTATTGTCAAAATCAATAAAGAAGGTAATTTTGGGTTTCACATTTGTTTGTGGACTACAATGATATTTTTATCTTTGAGATGGTCGATTTCTTTTTTCAACTCATCATTCGATGGCTCAACTAAAACATGGTTGTCTGGGAAAACAATTGTGGGTATTGATTGATACCCTTTGTTAATTTCTACAACCTTTTTAGCGGCTTCTGAATCTTTCTCAATATCAATATATTCGTATTCCACCTTAAGATCGTCAAGTAATTGCCTTGATCGATGACAATCTCCGCACCAGTTGGCCCCATATAGAATAATTTTATGACTCTTATTGTCCTTAGCCATTAAAGTTTTTCTCCCCGGCCTCAATTGCTATCGGTAGCATGTTTTCTTCCGGTGCAATTGGACATCGCCAGTTATGATTGTATGCACAGTATGGATTGTAAGCATAATTAAAATCAAGCCTTTTAATTTGCCCATTTTCTACTTCAACGTCCACGTAGCGACCTTCCACATATGTTTCCTTGCCACTAGTTGCATCTTTTATTGGAAGAAAATATTCGCTGCCATCCAGATCATGGTAAAGATGCAGTTGATAATCTTTTCCTTCCAATGAGAATTTAATGATCCCGGCCCTCAAATATTGTTCAGTGTCCCCGGCACTGGTTGGAATCTCGACTGGTTGTCCCGCACCTTCAGGGTCAATCTCCATGCTTTGGAAAACCAACTTAGGACTTTCACTAAAATAACTTAGTCCCCGAAAGTTTACTTTTTGCTCATCAGTCAAGGGAGACCATGCTGCATCTTTGAATGCTTCATCTTTATCTTTTCGAAATTCTTCAAGTGTTTGTTCCATGATAGTTTTACATTTTAAATTTCTTTGCTGACAGTATTCTGTGTCCTGGACCACAAGTTAGAGATTGCGAAGAAAAGGGACTCGTTTGACATACATGAGTCCCTTTTCAATTCAACTAATCACGGCTTTTTCCACCCCCTAACAGTTCAAACATATTAGAACCTTGCATGAAAAGTGCCTTCACGATAATAACAAGTTGAACCATAATGCCAAATAAGAGCATTCCCATGCCTAGAAACTGAAGCATATTCTGCCACTGTCTCCAAACCTCGATTCTTTGCCAAGTTACTACAAAGAATTCTCCGGCTTTTGCAGCTTCCCTGATCTCTTTACTCTCAACCCAGTATTGGTTGTTTAGATTACCTACATAAATCCCGATAGCAAAAGAAGCTAAAATGAGCGCCAGACCCAACATTCCCGCCATTTTGCCCATATTACTCATTCCTTGAGCTTTTGGGATTACTGTTTTTGGATCGATCAACATTTTTTTCACCCCCTATCTTTTTCGAGAATATCCTTTCAGAAAACTTATATCTGTGTTCTAGAATACATTGTGTGCTAGATTACAACTGTTTAGGATCAGTGGGTTGTAATCTGTATGTAATGAAAGGTTGGATCGTTGCGATTTCAGGAGTTGTCATTTTCGCAGGATTAATTTATTTAGCATTTCGCCCTGCCTCAAAGCCTGCAACCCTAGGTAATCAAATTGCCCAAAGCCAACAAATTCAAGGAACTTCCAATCAAAATTCTCAAGAAGTCAAAGCAATTGATTATACGCTGGAGACTTTCAACGGTAAGCAAATTAACTTTTCTGCTGTAAACAGTCAAAAACCTGTTGTTATTCAAATTTGGGCAACTTGGTGTGAAGTTTGCGAAAGAGAATTTCCCGAAAATAACAAGATTGCCCAAAAGTACAAAGATCAAATCGAATACCATGCTGTAAATATTGGCGGAAGCGATCAAACCCCAAAAGCAATCGGCAGTTACGTTAAGAGGAAAAATTTAGATTCTGATGCAATTAAATTTCTGGTCGATATGAAGGCGGAAGTTTCGAGTAAATATGGGTTTAGGGCTACCCCACAGCATCTGTTTGTTGCAAAAGATGGGGTTATAAAATATTACAAACCCGGATACATGTCGCCCCTCGAGATGGAAGAACAGTTCCAAGCGCTCATTCAAAACTAGAATAGTGGTAAATTAATAAGATGGAAACATTCAGTTTGCCCATTGCTTTTTTGGCTGGACTGGTCTCATTTCTGGCACCATGTGTCGTGCCGCTTTTGCCGGCATACATTTCTTATATTTCCGGGGTTTCAGTCAAAGAATTGCAAGAAGGTGACATTGCCAAATATCGCTTAAAGATATTTACCTCGTCACTTATATATGTGCTGGGGTTTTCACTCGTCTTTATCGCCCTTGGCGCCTCCGCATCGGTTGCAGGAAATTTATTTGCCCAAAACCGGGAGCTTGTGCAAAGAGTTGGTGGAATTCTCGTTGTTATTCTGGGGGCTTGGATGGCTGGCATTTTGCCAATTGCATATCTTAACCGTGAACGCTCAATTCAATTGCCGCAGAACTTGAGACATCTGCCATTTATTACGCCATTTCTAATGGGTATAACTTTTGCTGCAGCCTGGACACCGTGTGTAGGTGCCGTTTTAGGATCGATACTGCTTTTGGCCGCAACTCAACAAACTTTAGGTATGGGCATTTTACTTTTGGCAGTTTATGCTCTTGGTCTTGCTGTTCCATTTCTTCTAGTATCCCTCTTTATCGGGTCTATTGGTAAATTCTTGACAAAATCAGGACCAATACTCCTTAAAATCCAAAAGGCAGGAGGATTTTTACTGATTATTTTAGGGATACTTTTGGTTACAAATAAATTTATTATTTTAACAGGTTTCTTCTTTAAACTTTTTTATTCATTTGGCTTTAAGCCACTACTCTAAAAAATATCTATGACAAAGGATGTTTTGCATTCTGCGGGGAAATTTATCTCCTTTATTTCTGGACCGTTTATCGCTTTTTGTCCACTATGCCACTTTGGAGCAGTCATTTTAACTGCGGGCCAGACAACTTTTCTACTTGCTTTTGCGAAAATTCTAGGGCCATT
>PFDW01000029.1 GCA_002793835.1 Candidatus Portnoybacteria bacterium CG10_big_fil_rev_8_21_14_0_10_36_7
ATACTTTTTGCTTTAATTTATCACCAGTAATTTTAATTTTTGAAATATTATAGACAGAGACAACTGGTCCATCATCTTTGTGAGGCTCGAAGGTGGCTAAATTTTTTCCACGTAAAATATTAGATACTTCCACCGATAATCGGCCAAGCACTTTTCCTTCTGCGTCTATTTTAATTTGTTCTCTTTTGATACCTTTGGTCATATTTTTTAAACAAGTTCAATTATAGCCTGCATTGCGCCATCTGAATTGATTCTTTGTCCAACTCTTGTTATCCTTGTGTAACCACCTTTTCTTTCAGCATAATTGGGAGCAATTTTATTAAGCTTTTCAACAGCTACTTTTGGTAAGTATTTAGCTACATGCCTTGTACCCGCCAATGATGGCTGTTTTGTTTTAGTTATCATTCTTTCAACTAGTCCTTGGACTTCCTTGGCTCTTGAAACAGTTGTCTTGATCTTACCATAAATGATTAAATTTGAAGCCAAACCAACCAATAAAGCGTTACGTTGGTTTTTAACTCTACCAAATTTTCTCGGTTTTTTATGGTAAGCCATGATAATTATTTTTCTTTTAATGTTAAGCTAACTTTTTCCAATGCTTTCCTAACCTCGACTAGCCCTTTCTCCCCCATACCTTTCAATTCAAGTAAATTATATTCGGATTTTTTTGATAAACCTGCCGCTGTTTTTATCCCGGCGCTTTCCAACGAAGCAATTGTCCTGCTAGACAATTTCATATCTTCTATCTTGATTTTAGCAGGATCGACTATTTCTTCATCAGCTTCTTTATCTTTATTTTCCGCTTCTGACTCCTTTGACTCTTGTATTTGAAATCCCTGCGCCAACGCACTAAATTGCTCCACTAAAATCTCGCCAGCCTTCATAAATGCTTCCTGCGGAGTTATTGACCCATCAGTTTCGATATCAAATGTTAATTTATTAAAATCAGTCCTATCACCAACACGCATATTGGTCACTTCAAAGTTCACTTTTCTAATTGGTGTAAATATTCCATCTACTAATATCCTCCCAATATCGAGCTTTTCTGCCTTTCGTTGCTCAGTTGCAAGGAAACCTATACCAGAACTTACTTCAATTTCCGCTTCAAAAACCGCTTTTTTATCTGTAATAGTAGCAATTAACGCATTTTTAGAAACAATTTCTACTTGCGACGGACACTCTAAATCTTTTCCTGTTATTTCTTTCTCTCCTTTTGCAGAGATTTTCACAATTTGAGGTTCATCGCTATGTAATCGAAACCTTAACTTCTTTAAATTTAAAATTATATCTATAACGTTTTCCAAAACACCATGTATAGCAGAAAATTCATGCTGAACACCAGCTATTTTTATAGCTGTTACTCCAGCGCCTGATAAGGATGACAAAAGAGCGCGTCGTAGAGCATTGCCCAAGGTGATACCGTATCCCGGCCAACAGCCCTCGATTTCAAAAATCGCTCTATTATTTTCCTCTAGCACTACTTTTGGCGTCTGTGGTAATGAAATTTTTTGCATATGTTTAATTATTTTTTAGCTAAAATTAATTAGCGTGAATAAAATTCAAGGATGGACTGCACTCGACCCAATTCCTCCATATCATTTTGGTCTGGATAATTAATAACTTTTCCTTCAAACGTTTCTTTATCAAGATTCAACCATGATGGCTGATTTACTTTTTTTATCATCGCTTTCTGAGATTCAATTAGTGGCGAACCCTTAAACGCAGGCTTTAGTTCAATAACATCATTCGGCTTTACTGAAAAAGACGGTATACTCACTTTTTTGCCATTCACTAAAACGTGCCCATGATTAACAATTTGCCTGCCCTGCACTCTAGATTTTGCAAGACCCAAACGATAAATTACATTATCAAGTCTTGTCTCTAAATTTCTAACTAAAAATTCACTCTTATCAACATCTTTTTTAGCTAGTGCCTTATGCACATAATTAGAAAATTGTTTCTCTCTTAATCCATAAAATATTCTTAACCTCTGCTTCTCTTTCATTTGCTTACCGTATTCCGAAAAACCACCACGTCGATTTTTTCTAATATTTGGGCCAGGTGGCAATGAGTTACGCACCATTGCGCACTTTGACGAAAAACACCTTTCTCCTTTTAAGAAAAGTTTCTCTCCCGCCCGTCTACATTTTTTACACTTTGCGTCTATCATGATTTTAAAATTTAAACGCGTCTAACCTTAGGTGGACGACATCCATTATGTGGTACTGGAGTTAAGTCCTTTATACCAATTACCTCAACTCCTTGAGCGGCAATCGCTCTAATAGCTGATTCACGACCAGTTCCGATACCTTTTACGAATATGCTAACTCTCTTTAACGGATTCTTTTTCATTTTTTCAAAAACAGTTTCAACAATCTTTGTAGCCGCATATGGAGTCGCTTTTTTTGGACCCCTAAACCCCAATGACCCGGCTGAAGACCATATAATAACATTACCCTGTGCGTCAGCCACAGAAATGATTGTATTATTATAAGTTGATTTAATATGCACTTGGCCTGTAGAACCAACAACATTTTTTTCTGGCGCTTTTTCACTGGCCTTCTTTTGCGCAGTCGTCAAAGCCTGCTCTTCCTTAAGCGTTTCTTCGACTGTTTGTGCAATGACTTTTTTCTTTCCCATTTTATTTATTATGTTTTATCAACTGCTCGTCTTCCGCTTCCCATGGTCTTTCTGACATTGCCACGGATCGTCCTAGTGTTTGTCTTGGTTCTTTGCCCACGCACTGGCAACCCCTTGATATGACGCACACCTCTGTAACACTTGATTTCTTTCAGTCTTTTAATATTCATTATCTTCGATTGACGCAAGGCACCTTCTACTTGATATCGCTTTTCAATAATATCTCTTAATCTGTTAACTTCATCTGCGCTCAATTTTCCAGATTTCACGGCAACATCTATCTTCGCTTCCTTCAATATTTTTTCACTCATTGAATTACCTATACCATATATATAGGTTAAAGCGATATTTATATTTTTGTTTTCTGGGATGTCAATCCCGGCAATTCTTGGCATAGATTATCCTTGTCTTTGTTTATGTTTTGGATTTTTGCAAACAACACAAATCCTTCCTTTGCGTCGGATTATTTTGCATTGTATACAAATTTTTTTTACTGACGATCTAACTTTCATTTTTTTATTTACAACCTTTGAGTGATTCGTCCCTTATTTTCATCATAAGGGCTAAATTCCATAAGGACATAATCACCCGGTAAAATTTTTATATAATGTATTCTCAATTTTCCAGCTAAATGAGCCAATACTTCTCGTCCATCTTCAAGCACAACTTTAAACATCGTACTCGGTAAACGTTCAATAACTTGTCCTTTTTTTAAATTATCCTTTTGTCTCATTAAAAACGTAAAAAATATAACCAGCCATAAATTTATACAACTGGTGGAATAATAGCCTTATTCCATTAAAATTAAGCTTATCAGGCTTCGATTATTAAGTCAATAGCTCTTAAAATCAATTGGTAGCCTCATTAATATGACCGGAAAAGTCTGCGGATGATTCTAGCAAGCACTGCTCGACTGTTTGGCCATCAGAAAGAGACTCTTCATCACAATTTACCTTAAAGTCGCTAGGTTGTCCTGATGCCAATATAACTGCCAATATGCCTAGCGCGCCAGTGGTCACCGCTATTCCAACCCACAGTTTAACCCCTACTTTTATATAAGTATCAACTTTTTCTTGTGTCTTTAGGATAATTCTATATTGATAATCCATTATTGTATTATATTCAAAAAAATTCTGTTCGCTTTTTTTGGAATTACCTTTACCCAAAATGGTGAGAGAGAAACTTTGACCTCAGATATTTCTGGCATTTTAACAAATATTTCGCGTGCTTCTGGCTCACTCTTGCCAGCTATTTTGGATTTAAAAGATTCCTCATCAATGCCTAAGACAATTTTTTGGTCTGCCTGAACATCAAAAACTGCTTGCCCTTTATCAAGATTAATTTCTTTTATTTTGTAAGTTAAAACTTGGTCCTTTATCATCACCTTACTAACCTTGTCTTTCATTTGATTTAATATTATTTGCTGTACAAGTTGTTTTAAAGATTCTTCTTCTATAGCGATGCCTCGCGCCTTAGTTTTAATAGTCGCCGTAAAAGAATCGGCTGGCTCACCAGCTTGATTGGAGGTTGTAAATTCTGGTTTGGAAGCATCAATAGACTCTTCAATTAATTTTAGCCCAAGAGGAACCTTAACTTTCAAATCCTCGATCGCTTTTTCTCGTAAATCGCTCACTAGACTTGATTCTGCTTTATCAATATCCGATTTTTGAACAATTTTCATAACGCCCTTTCCGCCGCCTGACATAGAAACTAAAGTGCGACCATAGAACCTATCATATTTAGCCGAACCAGCAAAACCT
>PFDW01000068.1 GCA_002793835.1 Candidatus Portnoybacteria bacterium CG10_big_fil_rev_8_21_14_0_10_36_7
CTCCAAATCTCGCTCAAACATTGCTACAAAACTAAGCAGTACCTGTTTAAAAGTTGTGGGCATGGCCTTTTGATGATGGGTATAACCCGGCATGATTGTTTTAGCGTGTTTATCTGCAATTTTAGCAATTGCTTCGTTTAAATCGATTAAACTGGCTATATGCTTGGTAACTGCATCGCGAAGTAGAAGACGAGTAGCTACAACCACTTGGTCGTTTCGGGACCTAGCGGTGTGAACTTTACCCCCCACTTCGATGCCAAGCTTATCTATTAAGTAGGCTTCGATATTTGTATGCACATCTTCTTTAGAAGGGTCTAGCTTAAATTTGTTTTGTTTGAATAGTTTTTCAATTTCTTGTAAACCTTTGAGTAGTTTTTTTTCATCTTCTTTAGAGATGAGGCTTTGCTTTGCCAGCATCTTTACATGGGCCATCGACGCTTGAAGATCATACTGGAGTAACAACTCATCTACTGGTGGAATGGAAATTACATCTCTACCGCTTAAGAAAGCTATAATAGTTTCATCTGGCTTATCCTTAAAAGCTCCTCCCCACAATCTATTATTATTTACTTTTGAACTCACAAAGTAATTTTAACATAAAGAGTAATTTTATAAGAATTCCTGTACAATTTCTGCGTCACTCCAAGGTATTACTTTGCCTCCACGATCCAGTATTTTTTCTGATCCCATTCCTAGAATATAAACGCTGTCACCTGTTTTTGCCAATTTTATAGCATATTTAATCGCCTCTTTTCTATCGTCAATGACGCTATATCCGTTATCCCGTATACTTTTATATCCTTTCTCAATCTGATGTAGAATATCCATTGGTTCTTCAGTATGGGTGCTGTCGTTTGTGATAATCGTGTAATCCGCTAGTTTTGCCGCTATTTTCCCCATATTCGGGCGTTTTCTTTTATCGCGATCGCCGGTACAGCTCATTAAAATTACGATGCGATTCTTTTTTGTCTTTGCATGAGTAAGTATTGATTTTAATGAAAGCTCTTCATGCGCATAGTCAACAATTACAGAAAATGGCGTCCTCTGAATATATTGTAGCCTGCCTGGTACACCAGTAAATTTACTAAGAGAAGAATATAATCTATCTAGTGATAAATGCAGCGTCCCATGGATCAGTGCAATAGCCATAACGACATTTTGTGCGTTAAACGCTGTGTCGATAGCTGCTGGTAATTTATAAGTTTTACCTTTGTGCTCTACAGTATAGTAATTTCTAGACCGCTCATAAAATATTTGATAGTCTGTCGGTGCGACTTTTTTTGTATTATTTATCCTTACCCACTGGATTGGAACATTAAGTCGTTGAGCTTGTCGTGCAAAATACACTGCCTCTGGATCATTTGCATTCAATATTAATATCTTAGAGAAATCTGCTTTGGAAGCAGAAATGAGCTTTATTATTTTGGCTTTTACAGCTCTGTATTTTGCCATTGTTAGATGAAAATCTAAATGTTCCGAGCTTAAATTAGTGATTATTCCTCCTGTCAGTGGAGTGTTTTTTGAGACGCGTTGTAATTCTAGTGCGTGAGAAGTTGCTTCGACAACCATGGCTTTACCATTTTGTCTCTGTAGCTCAGCAATGAATCCCATTGCTTCCAGTGACTCGATTGACGATAGCCATGTATCATTAACTGTAGGGCTAATATTTTCAATTGATTTAGTGCCGATTTTATAATCTGCCGTGCAAAGTAAGCCGGTTTTTGAGTAAACTTCATTTAAACAGTGGTGTAATATGGACGCGGTAGTTGTTTTTCCTTTTGTTCCTGTAACTCCAAATATTGGAAAATTGTTGACATTAATTCCATAAAAACGGAATGCCGCATCTGCCAGAACTGCTCTAGGTTCTTCTACTGAAATATAGACCACTCCTTTTCGTGGTGTAAAGCTAGTGGGCTCTTTGTATATAACTACTCGAGCTCCATTAGTCACTGCTTCGTCAATAAATAGATTAGGGTTTTGTTCTCTGCCATTCCTGTTTACAAAAGGATATGGAGAAATGTACACCTTTATTCCCTTTTTTATTCCAGGGAATCTTTTGAAGGAGCGTGCATCATAGGCAAGATCAGCTACTTCTTTTTTAAGAATTGTGTGAGGAATTTTATTTTTAAACCTAGGTAGTAGTTCGGCAACTGTTATTTTTTTATCTACTTTGTAAAAGGCCATAAAGAGATAATAACTGGATAAATTTGAGTTCCATATTTTTCCATGCTCCTTCTGCGATCGGCAACTGTTCCACAGCTTGGCCATGCATAGTGACTTATGACGGTTCGTCTGCTCTCAATTGGTAATTGATATTTTTTAGGTACCTGCTTTTCATCTTCCCAAGCAGAATCTTGAGGCATAAATACTTGCTATTTTTCCGATCCTGTTGGTATACCCCGTATTCCTTTTAGGGTTTTGTTATCCTCATATTTATCTGCGCTTAGATCAAGAATCACGCATTCTTTGGGCAATCTCTTGATTATGTCTTCTGATAAAATGTGCTTACTGTAGTCTGCTCTTTTCGTGGCATCTATTACCATATGAGGCTTTCCATCATCAAAAATAGATTTTGAAATGATCGCCTTAGAATATATTTTTGGATCAGCAGCATGAGCACTAACAAAGGGATAGATATTTACAGTTGAATTGCTCTTTTTCTGAACTAATTGTTTAAGCAATTTTGTCTTTCCCATTTTTATGGCTGCCTCAGCAGCATGTTTACCTACTTCCCCAAATCCTAAAACCATAATAGAGATAGGTTCACGCGCTGGGTTAAACCACCACTTGTGCCCCATTTTTTTATAAAGCTGCTTATACCCCTGGGTTACTCCTTGCCATGCTGTATTTTTTAGATCTTGGATAATTCTTCTACCTTCTGTATCTTTTAATCCATCCAGTGAAATAGGTTTAATTCCGAGTTTTGCAAATTCTTCTATTATCCTGCTTACATTGTAACATTTAGTATTTAGCTATTTATGGCAAGCCAACTTGAACAACACCTTCCCCTTCTCCAGCAATTGATACAGACCCAATCTTACTCTGGGCAAGAGCATGCTGCGCAAGCTTTAATTATGCGTCAATTTGAACAGCTCGACCTGCGGCCCGAGTGGCAAGGCTCTAATGTCGTACTTAAACTTGCCGGGATGGATAAGGGTCAAGCTTTTGTGTTTAACTCGCACACGGATGTAGTAGGTGTTGATAATCCTGGTTCTTGGAAGAATAATCCTTTTAGTGGAACAATTGAAGATGGGCGTGTACATGGCCGGGGAGCAGCAGATATGAAAGGTGGCTTATGGGCCTCAATGATGACAGCGTATCAACTGTCCAAGCGCACGGATCTTCCCCATGATGCTTATTTTACGTATGTGACAGAAGAAGAAACGTCTGGAGCAGGCACAAAGTCTTTTGTCGACTGGTTGCAAAATCAACAAGAAAGAGCTGGCTATGGAGAAATAGCGGCTATTTTTACCGAGCCAACAGGTCTTACTACAGCCCATCATGGACACCGAGGTAACTTTTTTATTCAAGCTGAAATTAAGGATCAAGGTGGTCATTCCTCCCGACCTGATCTGGTTCATCCACATGCGATAGTCCAGATGAACCAACTCATCGCAGAGCTAGGTGGGTTATCTGCTACTTGGCAAAGTGAGTTTGCCGAAGGTGAGTTTATGCCCCCAACAATTACACCTACTGCAATTAGCGCTAGCTCTACCTCTCCTAATAAAGTTGCCAGAGTGTGCACAGCAGTGTTTGATCTGCGCACCGTTCCAAATTTTCATAGTGAAGCATACGAAATTGTAGCTCAAAGAGCTAAAGCTCTGGGGATTGAAATGTCACTGGTTTGCCCGGCTGCCTCGGTTGGTTATACCAGTCGTGGTGCTAATATTGTTAAAGCAATGCAAGAAGTCATATCTGATCTTAGAGTTGAACCATTTGATGCGGCGGCTGACTTAGGGTTCATGTCAGAAATTGGAGCAGAGGGTGTTATTTTTGGCCCCGGTGAAATGGAACAGGCACACATAACTGATGAATGGGCTCCGTTAGATCAGGTATTGAAAGCTCCTGATTTATATACACAGATCTATGATGCCTGGGCAAAATTTTAGGACTTAGCGCTTGGGTTGATTAGCTAGTCTCATTTGAAGTGAATAGATTTCGGTAAATCCTGCGCTAGCATTCACATTAAAGCCGTATCCTTCGGTATTATTAAATGAGGTATGATCAAGACCATATCTGGATTTCATGGCTACTACAGTAGCTTGGCCTTTATAGAGTTTTATCGTAACTTCACCTTCGATCTTTTTGTTTACATGGTCATTAAATGCATTGATCGCCTGCATCACTGGGTCAAACCAGAGGGCGCCATAACAGAG